>NZ_AEXQ01000112.1:0-5123 GCF_000191865.1 Turicibacter sp. HGF1 | reverse complement strand
TCATCGACCACGAAAATGTTTAGGGTGGAAAACTTCATTCGAGCTATTTCATGAGAAACTGTCGCATTTGTATTGACAATTCGTCTTATACAAAAAAATCCTAGTAGCTTAACTACTAGGATTTCAATTTAAGTCATTATGGTTTTAAAGATACTACTCAGTCATTTGTAATGCAGTATTGTAATCGTCTAAAGCTTTAGCAGCTGCTTCTTCAGGAGTTGCTAAACCTTCCCATACTGAACGGTACATTGTTTCAGCTGCACCCCAGTATTTTGACATTTCTGGTAAGATTGGCATTGGTTGTGCATATTCAGCTTGAGCTAAAATACCAGCTACATATGGATCTTCAGTTACCCCTTCGATAACAGATGCATCTTTTAATGCAGGGATTTTTCCTTGTACATCATACATAATTTGTAATCCTTCTTCAGATGCTAAGAATTCAGCAACTTGTTTCGCCTCAGTTGGATGTTGTGTGTATGCACTTACACAAGCAATGATATTTCCTGAGAATGTTTCAGGTTGAACACCATTAATTGTTGGAATAGTCGTTACTCCCCATTCAAATTCATTGTCTTCAGCTCCAGTTTTTGCTTCAGCTAATGACCAAGGTCCAGAGATCATGTAAGGAACGTTTCCTTTAATAAACTCACCATGGATAGTATCCCAATTTAAATCTGCATATGGGACTGGTAAATATTCTTTCATTGATTGGAAGAATGTTAAACCATCGATAACTTCTTGAGTATTTAAGTTAACTTGAGAAGCATCATCGTGATTTTCACCATATAATTGGAATCCTGCCCCTGTTAAGAAGAAGTGCATGTCATATGAGTTCCCTGGTTGGAAACGTAATAAGAATTTATTTGTTGCAGCATCATTGTATTGTGCTGCTTGTTCTTTAATTTGTTCAAATGAAGTTGCAACTTCAAATCCATTTTCCTCTAATAAAGTTTTGTTATAGAATAAAGCTAATGATTCAGTTGCTAATGGGATACCATAATATGTGTTATCAACTTTAACAGTACCAACAGCCCCTTCTAACATACGTTCTTCGATCATATTTCCTAAATCTGATCCTAAAGGTAATAAGATATTTGATAAGATTGATTCACTCATTCCATCATGAGGTTGAATGAATACATCCCCACCTAATCCCGCAGGACCATCTAACTCTAATTTAGTACGAGCATCTACTGCTCCAACTTTTTCATATACAACATCAATGTTTGGATAAGCTGCTTCAATTGCTGGTTCAATTGCTGCTGCATAATCATCATCGTCTAACCATAATTTAATCTCTACTTTTTCCCCTGAAGTTGCTGGTTTCTCAGTAGTCTCAGCAGATCCATTAGATGGTGTTTCTGCTGGTGTTTCAGCGTCATTTCCACCACAAGCTACTAATCCTGTTAACGATAACGATGCAACTAATCCTAGTGATAATAATTTCTTCATCCTTATACCTCCCAATTGTCTAAAACAATTTGTTTTTGAAATTGCTTACATATTAAGTATAGCACTTACAAAACCGAAATGCAATATCCGACATTTAATGTGGAATCGGTTACAAAAATATGTTTAAATATACAAAAAAGCAAGATTCTCACATAGAATCTCGCTTTTTTTCATTAAATTAAACTCGGAATAACTTTCTTACGATAAACGACGAAAGCAATTAGTGGTGTTCCAAAATTAAAAATAATCGTTGTGAAAGCAGGAGAAATAATTAATCCTATAATTAATGAAATGATTGAAGGAATTGTCCCAGAATAAATCATAATATTTAATACTTCTTTATAACTAATAAAACTTGTATGTCCAAACTTAAATAACATCGATAACGCCGCTACAACAAATGTATAAATAAAGAAAGTTAAAATTCCTGTCTGATAATTTCCCATAATGAATGGAACAATCAATAAAGGTTTTAAAGACTTTGCAAAAGGAGCAAATACACCTTCATACCCAGATGCTACATCCATTTGTCGAAGTTGACCAAAATTAGTTCCTTCATATTCACCGTAAGATAAATCATACTGTCTACCTTGTTCCACAAAAATTAAGTGATCATGATTAAAAACTAAACCATTCGTCACCAAATTCGCATCACCGTTAAATAAAATTTTAACATCACTATTAACCTTGATTTCGTAAAACTCATTATTACTTAAAGCCCCATTTTCAATTTTATAATCTGGTAATGATTCGACTATCATTGCCTTCTCATCATCAGATAACATCCAAATCTTTTCATCCCATCTATAAGCTTCATCTTTTAATAAAGAAAAGGCGAACGGCGTCATTTGCATCATTGATAAAAAAATACCAAAAATTAAACTAATAATAATGGGTGTTTTTCTCAATTCAAAAATTGAATCTATTGAGTACCCTGATTTTAACATTAACTTTAACTTTTTCATTCTTGCTCCACCTATCCTATTTCAATCTCTAGCTCCTCATACAAGCTAACCTCTTCTACTGGAATACTAAATAACATAGTACCCTTACTTGGAATTATAACAGAATCTGACTTTAAAGTATAACCTGTTTTTGTCGAATAAATAAGGTTTTCATCATCAGTACTAAATCCAACTTCACAATCGCGTTCACTGATATTATGTAAAATGAAAACCGCTTCTGTCTCAGTATAACGAATTTGTCCGATTAGTAGAGACTTACTCATACTAAGGGCGACCATCTCTCCACTAGATAGTGCATCACTACTATTACGCACTGCAATTAAAGACTTATAATGATTTAATAACGAATCTTTATCCTCTAATTGTACCTCTATACTATCTAAATCCATATTTAAAGTATCCTTACACCATTCAGTCTCATAATCATTTCCCCATTTAAGAGGGAATCTAATATCTTCATCAGGTTTTCTCCCTAACATTCCAATTTCCTCTCCATAATAAATATATGGGTTCCCTGGTAACATTAAATAAATATCTGCTGCCAATTTCATTAAATCCATATCGTTATTTAATACAGACATGACACGATCTTGATCATGATTCGTTAAAAATATAGCATCACTATATCCTCTATCTCCAGCATATTTTTCAAAAGACTCATGCATTCTTGTTAAATTTTTCATTAATCCAAATCCACTAAGATCTCTTTCACGACGAACAACAGATACAATTGCATCAGCTAAATCAAAATTGAAATTTGCATCAAAATTACTGTAATATGGGGCAACTGATGAAGATCCTGACCATACCTCTGCAACAATATATAAATCATCTTTAGCGTCACGCCATCCATCTGTTATCTCTTTCCAAAAATCTAAATTTTCTTGTAGTAAATTTAAATCAGTATTATATTCACCTTGTGCGTACAAATACTTTGCTGCATCTAATCTAAATCCATCAACACCTAAATCAATCCAATACTGTCCAATATTAATAAACTCTTCTCTTACTTTATTATTTGAAGCATTCCAATCAGGCATTCCACTCCAAAATGCACCAAAATACATACGATTTTCATACTTAGACCACGCTTTTCCATCAATAGGAGAAGCTGAAAAATCATATGATGAATCATTCGCATCAGCCCAAATAAAGTAATCAGTATAATCACTATCAATATTTTCCTTACTATCTATAAACCATGGATGCTCACTACTGGCATGATTTAAAACCATATCTAATACAACTTTTATTCCTTTATTATGGGCTTCTGAAACTAATTTTTTAAAATCATCTAACGTTCCATACTCAGAATTAACATTATAGTAATCTGTTACATCATACCCATGGTAACTTGGAGATGGATAAATAGGTAATAACCAAATTCCTTTAACTCCTAAATCTACAAGATAGTCCAAATTCTCAGTAATTCCATTAAAATCACCAATACCATCACCATCACTATCTGCAAATGAACGTACAAATATTTCATAAAAAACACCATTGTCACTTGAAACTTCCGCCCTCTCATCGGTACTATTACTACATCCAACTAATAAAAATATAATCATTAATAATAGAATGTTTTTTTTCATTATTATCCCCCTCATGTGTTTATAGATAATTATAGCAACTAAACATCATAACAACTATATGTAACCGTTATTATAATTGATATAAAAAAAACTTCTTAAGATATATCCTAAGAAGTTTTAAGAAAAATAAAAAAGAGTAACTTTAAGAAAAATAAAAAAGAGTAACCCTACTCTTAATCGTCATAAATTGGTGCCTAGGGCCGGAATCGAACCGGCACGGGTGTCACCACCCGCAGGATTTTAAGTCCTGTGCGTCTACCAGTTCCGCCACCCAGGCACATCATTATTAATTTAATTGGAGGCGCCAATCGGATTTGAACCGATGATCAGGGAGTTGCAGTCCCACGCCTTACCACTTGGCTATGGCGCCCTTTTTTTATGGAGCGGGTGAAGAGAATCGAACTCTCACAGTCAGCTTGGAAGGCTGAAGTTCTACCATTAAACTACACCCGCAATTTTTAGATGGGGCGACTGATGGGAATCGAACCCACGAATGCCGGAGCCACAATCCGGTGCGTTAACCACTTCGCCACAATCGCCATGGCAGGGGTGGCAGGAATCGAACCCACACTAACGGTTTTGGAGACCGCTGTTCTACCGTTAAACTACACCCCTACTTAATTATATGGTGCCGAAAGCAGGACTTGAACCCGCAACCTACTGATTACAAGTCAGTTGCTCTACCAATTGAGCTATTTCGGCCTTTTATAGCATATCTCATTAAAAAAAGAGCATCTCTACTCTAAATTGTCATAAATTGGTGCCTAGGGCCGGAATCGAACCGGCACGGGTGTCACCACCCGCAGGATTTTAAGTCCTGTGCGTCTACCAGTTCCGCCACCCAGGCACATCATTATTAATTTAATTGGAGGCGCCAATCGGATTTGAACCGATGATCAGGGAGTTGCAGTCCCACGCCTTACCACTTGGCTATGGCGCCCTTTTTTTATGGAGCGGGTGAAGAGAATCGAACTCTCACAGTCAGCTTGGAAGGCTGAAGTTCTACCATTAAACTACACCCGCAATTTTTAGATGGGGCGACTGATGGGAATCGAACCCACGAATGCCGGAGCCACAATCCGGTGCGTTAACCACTTCGCCACAATCG
>NZ_AEXQ01000113.1:0-37440 GCF_000191865.1 Turicibacter sp. HGF1 | reverse complement strand
ATTATAGAACCAAATTTAACAAATATTTTAAAAGAAGTTCAAAAAATTAATCTAATAAATTCAATATTTCAAAAATTGCATCAAAGAACTGACAGATTTTACACTTCTTTTCCGATACAATTTAGTTATAGGAAATGGTATGAGAAAGGAGGAGCAATTATGTATATTGATCTTTTCATTATTCAAAACTTAATTTATGATTATTTAATTTTAACGGGCGTTGCGATTCTTACCGATGAAGAGTTTCAATATTCGAGACTATTAGTAGGATTGAGTGTTGGATTACTACTAAGCACCTTCTTGTTTACAATAGACATTACCTTTTTGATTGGCTTGGTTCCATTTGTTATGATTTGGATCGTCTTTAAAAAACAGCCAGTTAAGAAATATGGTACAAAAGTTTTATACTTTTATTGTTTGAGTATGATTTTAAGTGGAAGTATTTATTCGATTGCTCATTTTATTAAATTTGAAATGACGATTATTCCATATATTATTTCACTTTTTATCATTTCAGTTTTTATTACGATATGCTATATTCTCAAAGTAAGGTGGATAGGGGAACAACAAACGATTCAACAATTTACTTATTCTGTTAAAATATTTTGTGGAGAAAAAGAGATTAAAGGGACTGGATTTGTAGATACCGGAAATCATTTATTAGATGAAAAAACGCGGCAAGCAATTATGATAATGCCAAAAATAAAATTAAGTGGAAATTCGATTCTTGAATTTTTAAATGAACGGAATATTTCTTATTGGTATACACATTATTCTGTTATCAATGAAGAGGATCAATTATTATTAGTTTTTCGGCCAACGTTATTACTCATTGATAATCAAGTGGTTCATAATGTGTTAATTGGGGTTATTGATAATACTTTTATTGATTACGATTTTTTATTACAACCTAAAATGGTTCAAAATATATAAGTTTGTTAGGAGTTAAAAAAGGGGGAAGTAAGATGCATCATTTAATTAATTGGGTCATAGCGCTTATTGAAAGGTTGTTTAAACGTAAAAATAAATATGTCAACTATATTCGTGGAAATGAAACACTTCCTGAACCATTATCAAAAGACGAAGAATTTAATGTCTTAACAAGATTTCAAGGTGGAGATGAACGAGCTAGACAGACGCTCATCGAACATAATTTGCGTTTGGTTGTCTATATTGCGAAGAAATTTGAAAGTTCGGGTGTTAATCTTGAAGATTTAATTAGTATTGGGACGTTAGGGCTAATAAAAGGGGTTCAAACGTTTAAAATGGACAAAAATATTAAACTAGCGACTTATGCCTCACGATGTATAGAAAATGAGATTTTAATGCATCTTAGAAAAACGAATCGAATTCGAAATGAAGTATCGTTAGATGAACCGCTCAATGTGGATTGGGATGGAAATGAATTACTGCTGTCAGATATATTGGGGACAGAGGAGAATGAGGTTTATAAAGATATTGAAGAAGATGTTGAAAGACAGCTTGTGTTTGATGCTATTAATCGCTTAAAACGTCGTGAACGAGAAATTATGTATATGCGTTTTGGTTTGTGTGGGGAAGACCCTTTGACACAAAAAGAAGTTGCACAAAAGCTAGATATTTCACAGTCTTATATTTCAAGATTAGAGAAAAAGATAATTGATAAAATTAGAAAAGAAGTTTTAAAAACAAAGTGACTTGTCGAAAAAACACACACAATAATTAGCTAATTTATGAATGATTTGGTCTGATGTTGCTCATACTTTTCAGTAGATACAACTGTAATTGTAATGCAACTAGGAGGGGCCATCATGTCAAAACATAAAGTAGATATCGTAGGAGTTGACACAGCTAAGTTAGAAGTATTAAGTAATGCGGAAATGACCGAATTGTTTAAAAGCTTTCAAAATGGAAATGTAGAGGCCAGAGAAAGTTTAATCAAAGGAAATTTGCGGCTGGTGTTAAGTATTATTAAAAAATTTAATCATCGTGGTGAAAATCTTGATGATTTATTTCAAGTCGGATGTCTAGGTTTAATGAAGGCGATTGATCACTTTGATTTATCACATGAAGTCAAGTTTTCAACGTATGCCGTCCCTATGATTATCGGTGAAATCAGACGTTATTTACGCGATAATAATTCATTACGTGTATCTCGCTCTTTAAGAGATACGGCGTATAAAGTATTACAAGTTAAGGATCAACTTTCAATAGAACTCCAACGAGATCCAACGAACGAAGAAATAGCAGCAGCTATAGGAGTCGAACCTATTGACGTTGTGTTATCAGTGGAGGCTATATCCGATCCCGTTTCAATCTTTTCTCCAATCTATAATGATGGAGGCGATACGATTCATTTAATAGATCAAATAAAAGATGATAGTATTACTGACGATAAATGGAGTGTTAAATTAATGTTGGAAGAAGGATTTAAACGCCTTGGAAAACGTGAAAAACGAATTATACATGACCGTTACTTTATGGGAAAAACCCAAATGGAGATAGCTGCCGAGATTGGTATTTCTCAAGCACAAGTTTCAAGATTAGAGAAAAATGCATTACAAGTCATGGAAGAAATGATGAAAAGTTAAAATAGATGGGAGTCCCCATCTATTTTTTTATGGTGATCACATATTTAGTCTCCTTTCTTCATAATATGAATTGATAGAAAGAAAAGGTGGGATCAAGGTGAAAGATAGTATCATGACATTAAGCGATATAGAAGAGAAAGATGTCATCAATGTGGTAACGGGCGAGAGAATCGGATTTGTATCTAGTTTGAAAATTGATACAAATTCAGGACAGATTATTGCGATTACGGTTCAACCATCGATGCGATTTATGAGTTTTTTTTCAAAGGATGATGAAGCAGTGGTTGTTCCTTGGAATCAAATTTTAAAAATTGGGGAAGATGTAATTATTGTTAATGTGACTCAAAGCATTACACAATACTAGGAATTGGAGAGGACTTCTTTAAAAAAAATTTCCATTCATAATGAATTATGGTATAATTTATAATATCATGCAGTAATATTGGAAGTTGACAGGTGAATAAGATGAATATTGAAAAAAACGTTGAACAAGTCCAACAAGATATTCAGGCATGTCAGCGCGATCGCGAAAAAGTTCGTATTGTTGCTGCCACAAAATATGTAAATGTTGAACAGATGAAAAGGCTCTATGATTGCGGAATTACTATCATGGGAGAAAATAGAGTGGATGCCCTTCTTGAAAAAAAAGCGCAATTACATTTGCCAATTGAATGGCATTTCATCGGAACGCTTCAATCACGGAAAGTAAAGGAAGTCATTAATGAGATCGATGTTTTACATTCTCTTGATCGTCTTTCTTTAGCAAAGGAGATTGAAAAGTATCGCGATAAGCCATTAAAGTGTTTAATTCAAGTGAATATTAGTGGTGAAAAGACTAAGCATGGGTTAGCCAAAGATGAAGTGGTCACATTTATAGAACAATTAAATTCGTTTTCTAAAATTGAGGTTATTGGATTAATGACAATGGCACCAAATACAGAGAATGAACTGACTCTCAGAAGATGCTTTAGTGAATTAAAACAATTACAACTTGATTTAGAAAAAAACTATAAATCGTGTCAAGAACTTTCAATGGGGATGAGTAATGATTATTTAATTGCGGTAGAAGAAGGGGCGACTTATGTCCGTCTAGGTTCAATTTTATTTCAAGACTAGTAAGAGATGAAGCCTTTATAAATTAATGATTCTAGGAGGAGTAGAAGTATGAGTTTTAAAGACAAGTTCAAATCAATTATTGGAATCGATGAAGACGAATATGAAATGGAATTTGAAGAGGAAGAGGAAATTGAAGAGCCAGAAGTTTTAAAACCAATTCCTGCAGCAAAGCCAGTATTAACGGCTATTCCAAACCAATCTAATCATTCAAATAACAAAGGGAAAAGTACTGTGATGACAATGAATAAAGAGTTAAATAAAGCAAATTTAGATAGCAATTTAAATAAAGTGATTATTCGTGAACCAAATGAATATTCTGATGCACAAGATATTGCAGATTGCTTAAAAGATAATTATCCAGTATTTATCAATTTACAGCGATTAGAAAAAGCACAAGCAAAACGCGTTGTTGATTTCTTAAGTGGAACCATCTATGCCATTGATGGGGATATTAAACGCGTGGGAACAAACTTATTCTTATGTACACCTCGAAATGTAGAAACGGAAGGACAAGTCACTGTTCAAGAACTACAACAAGATATTGAGGAGTAATAAATTATGGGAAACATCGTCTATTATTTAAGTCTTGTTTTGCGATTTTATGAGACCATGATGCTAATTTATATTATTATGAGTTGGGTTCCAGAAAGTCGCCAAACGCAGTTAGGACGCGTTTTAGCAAGTTTTGTTGAGCCATATTTATCTATTTTTAGAAAAATCATACCACCTATTGGAATGATTGATTTTTCTCCAATCGTGGCCTTTATTGTTTTAGATATCGCCATGCAAGGATTATTTAGACTGTTTTAGCCATGTTAGAGCATTTTAATAAGCATGAGCATCAATTCGTATTAAAGGTATCGGATTGGGTTAATCAAGTCTACTATAGTCACAAAATAAAAACAACCAAATTTCTAACCCTTCGTGAACAAGAAATTGTTCAGATGTTAGTCAACCAAAACAGTGAAGTCCGAGTCAGTTTTGAAGGTGGCTTTCAAAAGGCTGAGCGAAAGCGTGCAATCCTATATCCTGATTATTTAAAGTTAAATAATCTCAGTCAGTATGTGAAGGGTTATGAAATTGAGTATAATCAAAAATTAGTTACCTTAAAACATCCACAAATTCTAGGTTCTTTAACTGCTTTAAATATTGATCGCTCATTGATTGGAGATATTGTTATCCTATCAAATGGAAGAATTTATTTAGCAATATGTGAAGAATTTTCAGAATTTTTTCTCCAACATTTTCATAAGGTAGGAAAACATTCAATTTTAATCAAAGAATCTTCAATTTCCCAGTTTGAAAAAATCGATCAGGAAGATGAATTTGAAATCATTATTAGTTCGATGCGTTTAGATGTCATTGTGGCTAGTTTAATGAAAGTTTCGCGTTCACAAGTCCATGAGTATATCATGCAAGCCGGGGTTCAAGTTAATTGGGTGATTGAACAAAATCACTCACGTATTTGTCAAATTGGAGATGTCTTGTCAATTAAACGACATGGACGATTTAGATTAAAAGTTTTAAAAAGTCGAACTAAAAGTGAACGATTTGTAATTATTGTCGGGAAAACCGTGTGATAGGGGGAACAAAATGACACCAGCTGAAATGTTGAAAAGTCAAATGAAAAAATCGTGGGGACGATTTTCAGATGAGGAGTTATATCGTGTTTTCTGTTTATTAATTGAGCAAATTGAAGCCTTAGAAAAGCAGAATAAGTCGTTGAAAAAAGAGATTCATGCGATGCAAGAAAGTTCTGAACAACAAATGAAATCAGAGCTTGCGCAAATCGAGCTTTTAAAAACTCATGCTAAACGTGATGCGATGAAAATTATCCAAGAAACTGAGAAAATTTCGCAAGTAATTATTAATCAAGCTGTCCAGGATGTAGAAAAAATTACAGAAGAAACAGCCTTGTTTGAACGACAACAATTACAAATTAAAAATGAGTTAATCGACTTTTTAAACTCGAAAATTGAAGATATTAAAAATTGTTGGGGAAAATGTTAAAAATGTATTGATTTTTTAACTTAAATTCTTTAAAATTTAAGTCAAATATAGTGAATATGAGCGATGATTGGACCATGCTATTTTTTCCTCTTTTTTTTAGCGAGTCGGTGTTGGTGAAAGGCCGATAAAAATGATGAAATAGAATCAGCCAGGAGCTTTCATGTGAATTAAAACATGACGTATACTATGCGATAAATAGTTTGAGGCAATAAGAGGAAATCCTTTTGTTGTAAATTAAGGTGGTACCACGAACTTTTCGTCCTTATGTGACGGAAAGTTTTTTTTATTGTCTTAAACTATTTGATGGATAAATCAAAAAGGAGTTGTCGACATGGAATTAAAAGAGACATTATTAATGCCTAAAACAGATTTCCCAATGCGTGGAAATCTTCCAAATCGTGAACCACAAATTGAACAGTCGTGGTATGATGAAAAATTATATGAGAAAGTGTTGGAAAAAAATCAAGATAAAACACCTTTCGTTTTACATGATGGACCACCTTATGCCAATGGAAATATTCATATGGGGCATGCATTAAATAAAATTTTGAAAGATTTTGTTGTGCGTTTTAAAAATATGGATGGATATTACGCACCATATATTCCAGGATGGGATACACATGGTCTTCCAATTGAGCAAGCATTAACGAATAATAAAAAAGTGAATCGTAAAGAAAAAACGGTGGCTGAATTCCGCGAATTATGTAAAGAGTACGCTCTTGAACAAGTAGAAGGTCAGAAGACACAGTTTAAACGTTTAGGGGTACTTGGTGACTGGGATAACCCATATATTACATTACAAAAAGAGTATGAAGCACAACAAATTTTAGTTTTCGGAAAAATGGTGAAGGAAGGGTTAATTTATAAAGGATTAAAGCCAATCTACTGGTCACCATCTTCAGAAACAGCTTTAGCTGAAGCGGAAATTGAATATCATGATAAAAAATCGCCATCTATCTATGTGGCATTTAAAGTACAAGATGGAAAAGGTATTTTAGCTGGAGATGAAGAATTTGTTATTTGGACAACAACTCCTTGGACCATTCCAGCGAACTTAGGAATCTGTGTGAATGCTGATCTTGAGTATGTGACAGTGGCTGTTAATGATCGCAAGTTCATTGTCGCTAAAGAATTAGTTGAGTCATTATCAAAAGAAGTAAACTGGGAAACTTATGAGATTTTAGCAACTTATAAAGGGTCAGACTTTGAATATATGACAGCTAAACATCCATTATTTGATCGTGAATCATTATTAATTTTAGGAGATCACGTTACATTAGATGCCGGAACAGGGCTTGTTCATACTGCACCAGGTCATGGTGAAGATGACTTTAATGCAGGGCGTAAATATAATTTAGAGGTCTTATGTCCAGTTGATTATCGTGGATACATGACAAAAGATGCGTTTGAGTTTGAAGGAATGTACTATGAAGATGCTAATAAAGCAGTTGGACAAAAGCTTGAAGAAAAGGGTGCACTTCTTGGATTAAAATTCATCACTCACTCATATCCACATGACTGGCGTACGAAAAAACCAATTATTTTCCGTGCAACAGAGCAATGGTTTGCTTCAATTGAAGCGTTAAAAGGTCAAATGATGGAGCAAATTAAAGAGGTGAACTGGTTACCGGCATGGGGAGAAGTGCGTCTAGGAAATATGATTAAAGATCGTGCTGATTGGTGTATTTCTCGTCAACGTGTTTGGGGTGTTCCGATTCCAGTGTTCTATGCTGAAGATGGTGAAGCCATTTTAGATGAATCAGTTATTAATCATGTCGCTAATTTATTCCGTGAAAAAGGATCAAACATCTGGTTTGAATTAGAAGCTGAAGAATTATTACCAGCAGGATTTACTCATCCAGGTAGCCCAAATGGAAAGTTCCGCAAAGAGACAGATATCATGGATGTTTGGTTTGATTCTGGTTCTTCTCACCATAGTGTGTTAGTTGAACGTGGATTACCATATCCAGCTGATTTATATTTAGAAGGGTCTGACCAATATCGTGGATGGTTTAACTCTTCATTATCAACAGGGGTTGCGATGACAGGACGTGCGCCATATAAAACAGTCGTAAGTCATGGATTTGTTTTAGATGGACAAGGACGTAAAATGTCTAAATCAATTGGAAATGTTATTGACCCATTAAAATTAATTAAAATTTACGGTGCAGATATCGTTCGTTTATGGGTAGCATCAGTTGATTACCAAGCAGACGTTCGTATTTCTGAAGATTTAATCAAACAAGTTGCTGAAAGTTATCGTAAAATGCGTAATACATTCCGTTTCTTACTTGGAAACTTATTTGATTTTAATCCTGAAACTGATTTAGTGGCTTATGAAGACTTAAATGAAGTGGATCAATTTATGATGATTCGTTTAAATGAGTTAACAAAAGAATTAAAATCAGCTTATGAAGAATATCGTTTTGATGACGTATTCAAAACAGTTAATAATTATATCTCAAATGATTTAAGTGCCTTCTATTTAGATTTTACGAAAGATATTTTATATATTGAAAAAGCAGATAGCCAAGCACGTCGTTCAATTCAAACCATCTTATATCACCATGTGTATGACATGTGTCGCTTACTTGCACCAGTCATCCCACATACAGCGGATGAAGTGTATTCATATATTCCAGGACACACTGAAATTTCTGTTTACTTAACAGATATGCCAGTGGTTAAAGAATATGCGAATGCAGCTGAAGTGACGACAAAATGGAGTCAATTCTTATCATTACGTCATGATGTTTTAAAAGCATTAGAAGAAGCACGTAATCAAAAAGTGATTGGTAAATCATTAACTGCTTCATTACACTTATATCCAAATGGTGAGACTAAAGCATTATTAAACTCATTACAGGCAGATTTAAAACAAATCTTCATCGTATCTGAGTGTGTGCTTGAAGAGGGAGAGGCTCCTGAGGATGCTTTACAATTTGATGGATTAGCCGTTGTGGTTAAAGCAGCTGAAGGACATACTTGTGATCGTTGTTGGTTAGTGGTACCAGCTGCTAATGAGCAAGGAATTTGTCCTCGTTGTGCTGAAGTTATTGAAGCCTAATTAAATATGACCAAAAACCAATGAATCGATGTTTCGTTCATTGGTTTTTTTTGTTAGGTAGGTAAGATATTTCTATATAATCATGAGGATAAACCATACGATTTAACTGTCAGATATGGTATAAAAGGAGTGAGGAACGTTTGCTTGGAGGGGAAAAGATGAAGGCAATTATAAATGGTAAAATTATTTTAAATGATTCTATTATGGAACAAAAAATTATTTTATTTGAGGACAAAATCCTAGATATTACAGATGATTTACCGGATCAGGTGGACATTATAGATGCTAAAGGAGCTTATGTTGGAGCGGGATTGATTGATATTCATATCCATGGGGCAGGTGGGGCTGATGTCATGGATGCAAATGATGATACAATTGAGACGATTAGTCAACTGCTTGTTAAGTTTGGAGTGACGAGTTTTTTACCAACCACGATGACGATGAGTCAAGAAAAGATTGAATGTGCATTAAATCAAATTCGAATAGGCATGAATGGCCATTATAAAGGCGCTAAGGTTTTAGGGTGTCATTTAGAAGGACCATTTATTAGTGAGACGTATAAAGGTGCCCAAAACAAAGCGTTTATTCAAAAGCCTAATATGACATGGATTGAACCTTTTCAAGATGTGATTAAATTAATTACCCTTGCGCCTGAAGTTGATGAAGGTTATGAATTTATTAAAGCCATGAAATTAAAGACAGATATTAAATTGTCGATGGGACATACTTCAACGACGTTTGCAAAAGCCAAAGAAGCGATTCAACTTGGTATTTCACACGCCACACATACGTTTAACGGGATGTCTGGATTTAATCATCGCGAACCTGGAGCAGTAGGGGCTATTTTAATGTCTGATGTGAGTGCGGAGTTAATCGCAGATAAAATTCACGTTAATCCTCAAATTTTTGAATGGTTTTATCGGGTTAAAAGTGGAAATATAGTGTTAATTACGGACAGTATGCGAGCGGGCTGTATGCCAGATGGCGTTTATGATTTGGGAGGACAAGAAGTTATCGTTGAGAATGGAAGTGCAAGGCTTCGAACAGGATCTTTAGCAGGTAGTGTGTTAACTTTAAATAAAGCAGTGCGTAATTTTTATGAAGAAACCACGCTTTCTTTACCTGCTGTTTACCAATTAGCGTCTTTAAATGCCGCTCGTTCAATTGGAGTAGAGGATTGTAAAGGATCGATTGAGATTGGGAAAGATGCAGATTTAGTGATTTGGGATGAAGCGTTAGAAGCATTGGTGACGATTGTTGAAGGAAAAATTGTCTATGAGCGATAACATGACGAAAAAGGAGGAACGAATGTTCTTCTTTTTTTTTCAACCTATGGCGCGTGACATACTACTATGTTATGTTTTGTATTGTGTATCACACTATAGTGGTTAGACGCATAAATTGGATGAAGAAGAGATAAACATTGAGGAGGGACTGAATGAATTCTCAATATAAAAAAGGGATTTTAGAACTTTGTGTACTTAGTTTAATTGAGCAAGAAGATTTATATGGATATGAGATTGTCCAACGAATTTCACCGCGCATTGAGGTGACAGAGAGTACGATTTATCCCTTATTAAGACGGTTAACAAAGGAAGGCTATTGCAGGACGTATATGAGAGATTCAAGTGAAGGACCCGCACGAAAATATTATGTGATAACGACAGTGGGAAAAAAACATCTCAGTAAAATGGTGGGGGATTGGAAAGTGTTTAGTTTAGAAGTTAATTATTTTTTAGAAGGAGTGAATGTGGATGAGTCACAAAATGAATTGGATTGAGGCATTAGAAAAAGAATTACGACTTTTGTCTGAAGAGGATCGAAGTGATATTATCCTAAATTATCAAGAGCAAATTAAGGCGATGCTCAATGAAGGGAAAAGTGAAGATGAAATTTTACAGCGACTAGGTTCACCAAAAGAAGTAGCAAAGGAAGTGAAATTGGCGTTAGGGATTGAACATCAAGAGAATCTGTTTGAAAAAATCGAACAAGGAGCAAATGAGGCGCTTAATTTTTTTGCTGATGTGGTGAGCCGTCAAGATTGTGAGGGAAAAAGGATGGGAGAAAAATTAATTTATTTAGCTTTATGGGGTGTTTTTTTTGTTGTCGGATTTGGAGTGATGGGGGTTGCATTTGGTTTAACGATTGGTGGGATTGTATTGTTCTTTGTTTCCTTTTTATTTAGCCAAGTAACGTGGTCAATCTTTTTCTTATTATTTAGCTTATCGATTTTAATTTTTAATAGTGGACTAGCTCTATTTTACGGTTTGTATCGAATGGGCCGTTTTTTAATCAGACCATTTTAATTTGAGAGGGGATTTGTTATGAAAAAAAATAGAATGGGTTTATATTTAATTTATTCATCAGTGACAGCTTTAGTTATTTTTATAGCAAGCATGATTTCCATGACAGTCTATGATATCAAGAAAATACCTGATTTGATTGATGATATCGTAGAAAGAATAGAAGGCTATGAGGGAGATATTTTCACTTATGATCATCTAGAATCCGAGCAGTTTGTGTCAAATTTACAGTTTAGACAAAGTGGAAGTGAAGAAGACTATTATCATTTAAGTACGTTTGATTTTGATTTAGCACAACCAATTGAACTAGAAACTGATGTGATGAACGCAGATGTAGTGATTCAATCGGTAGAAGGTCAGACATTAAGTGTTGAAATTTACACCAAAAAACCAAATCGTTTCCGTATTGAACAATCCATTTCGACCGTGACAGTTGAAGAAAAGAAAAAAAATCAACTTTTTTGTTTCTTTGGATGTGAGGAAAGTAAATCAAAAATTGTCATTAAGGTCCCTCAAAATGTCATGGATTATGAATTAGAGACCCTTAATGGCGATATTAAAATTTCAGGGATTGGACAAATTTTAGAAGTTAAGACCGTGAATGGAACGGTTGAACTCTGTGATAGTCAGTTTGTTGAGGCCATTTTAGAAACAGTGAATGGAAAAATTAAAGTTTTAGATAGTATCATAAACAACGAGAGTACGCTATCAGTTGTAAACGGAAGTCTTTTAGTTTCTAATTTAGAAAGTTCGTATATCGAAGCGGAAACAATTAATGGTGATTTTTCGATAACAGATTTAAAGGGAGAGGTATTAAACCTCTCCACAGTGAATGGGGATTTCAATTTGAAAAATATATACATGAGCTACATTGATGTGGATAAACTAAATGGAGAGGTAAGTTTAAAAAATGAAGATTTAAGTTATCAAATTAAATCTTTACAGCTATCAGGATTAAAGAAAAATCATGAAATAGAGGCAAATGTCTTGAAAATCAGTTATAATTAAAATAGGGATAAAAACTTATCTCCCAGTGGGCGATAGGTTTTTTTACTATCACATCAAAACGAATTAGGTTAATGTAATAGGAGGCTTTTTTATGCGTGAAAATTATTTAAGTTGGGATGAGTATTTCATGGGGATTGCATTACTATCTTCCATGCGTAGTAAAGATCCTCAGACTCAAGTTGGAGCTTGCATTGTAAATGAAGAACATCGAATTGTCGGAATAGGCTATAATGGGTTTCCACATGGATGTAAAGATGAAGAATTTCCATGGGAGCGTGAAGGAGAGTTTATAAATACGAAATATCCATACGTTGTTCATGCGGAACAAAATGCTATTTTAAACAGTACGACTAGCCTTAAACATTGTCGTTTATATGTTTCACTGTTTCCATGTCATGAATGTGCCAAATATATCATTCAATCTGGAATTAATGAAATTGTTTACATGAGTGATAAGTATGCTCATACAGACAGCACCCTTGCCTCAAAACGAATGCTTGATGCAGCGGGAGTTAAATACCGTCAAATGGCTGAGATTTCATTGAATGTGAACACGGCTAAATAGGGAAATTTTATATACAAAAATTGAATTGTTTGTTATAATGTTAAAATGTCAAAATAAAACGAATACTAAAGGAGTAGTGGAATAAATGTGGTTAATTATCGCCATTGTCGCTTTAACTATTGTGCTCGATCAAGTGACAAAATATTTAGTTGCCTCACAAATGACGATTGGTCAATCCATTCCGATTATTGATAACTTTTTATACATTACATCACATCGTAATGCAGGTGCAGCTTGGGGAATTTTTCAAGGAAAAATGATGTTTTTTTACCTCATCACATTAGCAGTCATCGCCGTTGTTATTGTGTGGATGACTCGCTTAGATATTAAAAAAGATAAATGGTTAATGATTGCCTTAGCCCTTATTTTAGGGGGAGCGGTTGGAAACTTTATCGATCGTGTGTTGTATCAACACGTTGTTGACTTTATTGACACGTATATTTTGGGTTATGATTTCCCAATTTTTAATATTGCAGATAGTGCCTTATGTATTGGAGTTGTCTTAATGGCGATTGATGCCATTTTAGATATGAAGCGTCAATAATCATAACATCAAACACTACAACTTAGTAAAATAAAGACGATTAAATTAAAGACAACCAAGAAAGTAGTAAATCCTTAAATGGCTTTTTTGCTTGTTGAAAGGATGGCGTTTATGGAACAAGAAAATATGATAGTAACAGAAGAATTAGTAGGTGTTCGTTTAGATAAAGTTTTAAATGAATCATTTGAGGATTATTCACGTTCTTATTTACAACAACTCATTAAAGAGGGACGTGTTTTAATTAATGGACAAGTGGCGAAAGCTAACTATAAATGTCGATTAAATGATCAAATTGAAATCAATATCCCAGAACCTGAAGTTTTAGACGTGATTCCAGAAGAGATGGATTTAGATATTGTTTATCAAGATGATTACGTGATTGTTGTTAATAAACCTGAAAATATGGTCGTACATCCCGCACCAGGAAGTATGAGTGGGACGCTTGTCAATGGATTGATGGCCCAAGTGACGGATTTATCAGGTATTAATGGTGTTTTACGTCCAGGCATTGTGCATCGTATTGATAAAGATACATCTGGTTTATTAATGGTTGCTAAAAACGATGTGGCACATGAATCTCTTGTGAATCAATTAGTTGAAAAAACAGTCACTAGACGTTATGTTGCCCTTGTACATGGGGTGATTCCTCATGATAATGGAACGATTGATGCGCCGATTGGCCGTGATCCTAAAGACCGTAAGAAGATGGCGGTAGTAGAGTCAGGGAAGCATGCGGTTACGCATTTTAAAGTGTTACAACGTTTTAAAGAGTTTACGTTAATTGAGTGTCGTTTAGAAACAGGTCGCACTCATCAAATTCGTGTTCATATGAGATATATTGGGTATCCATTAGCAGGAGATCCTCAATATGGTCCACGTAAAACAATTGGTGCAGAACATGGACAATTTTTACATGCTAAAGTTTTAGGGTTTGTCCATCCTAAGACCGAAGAGTATATGGAATTCTCGGCACCGATTCCAACATATTTTGAAGAGGCATTAGCAAATCTTCAAAAATAAGCTTAAATATAAGGTGATAAGAAAATGGAAAAGCAAGGTGTGATGAAGGAGATTCGCTTAGATATTCAAAGTGAACTAACCATGAATATCGTGAATTATTTATTAGTAGAAGAAAATTACATTTATGTTGGAAATGAAAAAGAAATTTGGTTAGAGAATTTATCACATCCAACGGTGCAGCTCATATATATTAATCAACGAAGTTTGTTTAATGAAATGCAAGCCTCACAACTCATGAAACAAATTGATCGAGTTCGTTCGCGTGTCAGACGTCGTTATTTGTTATGGCGTCTGAACGTGGTGATTTTAAATATAGATACGGCAAGTTGTCAATATTTTAGTAATGTAAAAGACTATGTTAAAATTATTGATATTCAGCGAGCAGACGATTTTACTCAAAATGAGGACATTAAACAATTTTACTCAAGTATTGAACGAGCGTCTTTGGAGCGTTCAATGAGTGAGTTGATTATTGAAATGCAACAAACATCGAAAGCTAAAGCTTTAAATGTAAGAAAAATGCTTGAGTTTCAATCTAAATCATTTGTGATTATTGGATTTTTAGCGCTTCTAGTCATCCTATTTTTAATGATTCAAATTCAACCGGTTAAAAATATTGGAACCGCTATCGAATTTGGAGCGAAATATAATCCATTAATTATAGCGGGAGAATATTGGCGCTTATTAACACCAAGTCTTATTCATTTACAATTATTCCATTTATTATTTAATGCTATTTTTATTTATCAATTTGGTAAAATAATTGAGCACCTATTTGGGTGGTGGCGACTCACTATTATCATCATTGGGTCTGCCTTTTTAGGAAATTTATTTAGTTTTGCTTTTATTGAAAATGTTTCTTTAGGAGCTTCTACCGTTGCTTATGGGTTACTCGGTGCCATGCTGTTTTTAGGAATTGAAAATAGAAAAATGTTTATGCATTTAGTAAAGGGAATGATTTTTCCCATTATGCTATTTTCAATTGTTTGGGCAATCATAGATCCAACGATTGACTTTTATGGTCATTTAGGAGGGTTTTTAGGAGGGTTCTTAATTGCTTCAATTTTAGGACTTCCAAAAACTAAACAGTATTTATCACGAACAGCGTTAGCAACTGCCACCTATGTGTTATTAGTGATGGGACTTTTTACACGTGGAACACTTTTAACACAGCAAACGGATTATTCTGACTATAATATGGCGTTAATCTATTATTATTTACAAAATAATGAACCTGAAAAAGCAGCCCATTTTATTGATAAATTAGATATTAAGTTAGAAGAAATAGTCAAATAAAAAGTATGAAAGTTTCAATTAGAACCTATTAGCTTACACTTGAAACAGTGTGTGCTTATAGGTTCTTTTATTTTATAAGATTTAAGTGGCAATCCATTTTGTATTCTTTAGCATCTTTTAACCCCAACGTAGAAATTGAGAATTTCAATCCCAATAGAGAAGGAAAGTTGTCGAATAAAAAAGATGAACTCTGTAGGATGCAGAATTCATCTTTTAACTGTCATTTAATTCGCCTTTTTATAAAAGATCAGATTATTTTCATCTCAACTCTTTTATTTGAGGTTCTATTTTAAAATTTTATTTGTATTCGCAAAGTGCCATTTTGTTAAAGACTGAAGTGTTTCTTTTCCATGAAGTTTAACAAATTTTCGTCCTGCGATGTCGACCGGAGCACCTGCACCTTTTGGTAGTTCAAATTGATATTTTTTACTCATAATTTGCATGTATTTAACAAATGAGGCGCGAGCTAAAATTGAGGCAGCTGCTACCGCTACGTGAACCGATTCGCCTTTTTGAATAAAGTGAAGGTTTTCGCTGACGATGGTTGGTTGTTTAGGTAATTTCTTTAAATAGTCATAGTACTTTGCTTCATTAACGAACTCATCCATTATGATGAAATCAGGAAGGGAAGGGAGTGACGTGGTTAATTTCAATAAAGCTTGATTATGGAGATAGGCTTTAATTGAGTTTGCATTCATTCCTTTTTCAACCATGAGGTTATATTTTTCATTAGGTAGAACGAGGCATTGATGGGGAATCATCGTTTCAATTTGATGAGCCAGTTGACAAATCTCAAGATCTTTTAATGCTTTTGAATCTTTAATTCCCATTTCTTGAAGAAAAGCTATTTGATCTTTTTCAACAGACGCACAACAAACCACAATCGGTCCGAAGTAATCTCCTGTTCCAACCTCATCACATCCAATTGCTGAAAGCATAGCAATGTTGCTTGGGAGGGTTGACTTTTTATTTAAAGTTGATTTTTTAGGAGTCGTTGAAGTAGGTGAAGCCTTTTGCCACTTGTTTGCTTCAATCTCAGGATTCACCCCTTGAAATACCACTTTTTTGCTTAGATAAGCCGTAATGGTACAAGAAGTGGTCTTTGCTTGAAAAAGAGTATGATTTGGAATTTTAATAATTTGTTTTTCGTAATATTGGTACATTTTTTCTAGTATTTGTTGCGATACTGTTAAGGTAATTGTTGAAGCCATAGGGTCACCGTCCATTTAAATGTATACTATGATTTTAACAGAATTTGTGTTAAAATAACATCGTTAAAAATTTTTGCAAATTTTTTTTGCTAAAGTGGAGTGAGATTAGTGAAACAAGCTATTCAGATATTAGAATTTAATAAGATTAAACAAACGATTGAGTCGTTGTGTGCTTGTTCGCTTGGACAAAAACGCGTGGCTTTATTAAAGCCAACGACGATTGAAAAAGATGTGGAGTATGGATTAAATCAATCAGATGAAGCCTTAAGAATTATTTACGCGTTAGGAGAGGCTCCACTAGGTGGGGTATCTGATATTTCAGAGGCGATTGCGCGTGCGAAGATTTCAGCGATTCTATCTTCACAAGAGTTATTAGCGGTGAGCCGCTTACTTTATGCGGTGTCACAGATGAAATCTTTTGCAGAACGTTTAAATGAGATTAAAGTCGATGCCCCGATTTTTGCACATCATACGAATACGTTAGTCGCTTTATCGAGTTTACAAAATGCTATTAATGCGTGTATCGATGAGACAGGATATGTGATGGACAGTGCATCAGGTGAATTACGTAGTATTCGTCGTGCTATTCAAAGCACCGAATCTCGTATTAAAGAACGTCTAAATCAAGTCGTATCAGAGCGTCGTAGCAAATTGACAGATGGAATCGTAACGATTCGTAATGAACGTTATGTTGTTCCAGTTCGTGCAGATTATAAAAATACGTTTGGTGGAACGATTCATGATCAATCCTCATCAGGAAATACGTATTTTATGGAACCAAAAGAAGTGGTGGATTTAAATAATAAGTTGCAAGAGTGGCATGTAGAAGAACGCCGTGAGATTGAACGTATTTTACGTGAATTAACCGAAGAAGTGAAGAAGTTTGTTGACTTACTGTCATTAAATGTTGAGCTTCTTGGAGAAATTGACTTCATGTTTGCAAAAGGAAAGTATGCCCGTTTAATTAATGGAACGCGTCCTAAAATAAATACTAAAGGGATTATCCGTTTAGTGGCTGCTAGACATCCCTTAATTGATCAAAAGTCTGTTGTGGCTAATGACATCGAACTTGGAGATGAGTATACGACGATTGTAATCACAGGTCCAAACACAGGGGGGAAAACTGTTACGTTAAAAACGGTGGGATTACTAACGTTGATGGCACAAGCAGGTCTTTTAATTCCGGCACACGAGTCATCACAATTGGCTATTTTCGATCATGTTTTTGCTGATATTGGAGACGAACAAAGTATTGAACAAAGTTTATCAACGTTCTCATCTCATATGACAAATATCGTTAAAATTATGGAACGTTTAACAGTGAATAGCTTGATTTTATTTGATGAGCTAGGGGCAGGAACCGATCCGAAAGAAGGCGCATCACTTGCTATTTCGATTTTAAATTATGTTAAGGTTCGAGGAGCGCGTACGATTGCGACGTCGCATTACCCTGAGCTTAAGGCCTATGCTTATGAGCAAGATGATGTGATTAATGCATCGGTTGAATTTAATGTTGAGACGCTTTCCCCAACGTATCGTTTACTTGTTGGAGTACCTGGACGTTCAAATGCCTTTGAGATTTCAAAACGTTTAGGATTAAAAGAGGCCATTTTAAATCAAGCTCGTTCATATGTTGAAAGTGAACGAACAGAAATGACGGATTTAATTACAAAACTTGAGGATCGTGGATTACAATTAGATCAGGAGATTCAACATCTTCAGCAACAAAATACATTAGTTGAAGAAATGAAAAAAGAATATGAGCAAAAACTGGCAAAATTTGAGGCAGAACGTGAAAAAGTCTTAGAGGATATCAAAAAAGAAGCATTTGAAAGTGTTCGCCAAGCAAAAGAAGAAGCAGAACAAATTGTGATGGATTTACGTCAAGCGAAAAAAATGGCTGATTTATCAATGAAAGATCATGAGTTAACAGAAAAATTGACGTCATTAAAGAAAGCAGAGGCGAAACAAGCAGAGCAATTTAAGAAAAAGGCTCAAAATAAACAGCCGTTAAAACCAGGTGATGAAGTGATGGTTTTATCTTTAAATCGTCAAGGTGAACTGATTGAGCAAACCAAAAATGGAGAATGGATGGTTCAACTGGGTATGATGAAAGTGAACATTAAACCTGAAGATCTTCAATATTTACGTAAATCGGTTCAGAAAAAGGAAACAAAAAAAGGGCAAATGGTTCATAAACGTAATAGCCATGTCGGAATTCAATTGGATTTACGAGGAGAACGCTATGAAGATGCTATGTTAATGCTTGATAAATACTTTGATGATGTCTTATTGGCTGGATATCAAACGATTACGATTATTCATGGTCATGGAACGGGAGCTCTTCGCCAAGGGGTTCATAAATATTTAAAACAAAATAAACACGTTGCAAGCTTTAGATTTGGGGGAGCCGGTGAAGGTGGAACTGGAGCAACGGTTGTTGAATTAAAATAAGGGAGTCCTGTCTATCTCGAGTCAATCGGGATAGATTTTTTTGTGAAAATATATTTTTCAAAATAAAGTTTACATTATATGGAAATCATGTTATTTTATAAGAGGACAAAAAAAATCGTATAGAGGTAGCGTTGCATCAGAGTACAACAGGGAGCTGGCAAGTGAGGAAATGTTGGAAAGGTAATCATCGCCGAAAGTTTCGTATTGGCAAATACGTCACTTGGGGTTGCAGGAAATACCTGTAACACTCCTTCAGTTTTGAAGAGGAGCTATTAAACAGAGGACTTTTTTTCAGTCGTGTTAATAGCACGACTTTTTTTGTTACAATCAATTTTAATCAAAGGGGAGATTTTAATATGAGAAAATTAGTTGTAACGTTAGCAGGATGTATTTTGCTTGCAGGATGTAGCGGGAATGCTACAAGTAATTCAAAAGATACGTTTACGGTTGGAATGGAATGTAATTATGCTCCGTTTAACTGGCAAACGTCAGCACCAACACAGACAAGTGTATCAATTGGTGGAGCAGGATTTTGTGATGGATACGATGTGAGAATTGCAAATGAAATTGCAAAGAGCATGGAAAAAGAGTTAGTGATTAAAAAATTAGAGTGGGATGGTTTGCAATTATCACTAGAATCGGGAGAAATTGATGCGATTATTGCTGGGATGACCGCTAATGAGGAACGTGAACAAGGAATTGATTTTACGACACCTTATTTTGAATCAGAAATGGTACTGATTGTTCGTGCAGACGATGATTTAGTTCATGCAACATCTATTCAAGATTTTAGTGGTAAAAATGTGATTGGACAGATGAATACTAATTATGATACGGTAATTGACCAAATTGAAGGGGTGAATCACTTAACACCTAAATCTTCTTATCCTGAGTTAGTGGTCTCTTTACAATCAAATGAAGCAGATGCTATTACGGCTGAATTACCCGTTGCCGAAGGGGTCATTCAAGCTAATCCAGATTTGACTATTGTTCACTTTGCAGAAGGTAAAGGATTTGATATTGATACATCTGTTTCAATTGGATTAAAAGAAGGCAGTCGTGGTACAGAGTTCTTTAATCAAGTTCAATCTGCTTTAGATAATATTTCAGATTCGACTCGAAATGAATGGATGACAGAATCTCGCGAAAGTGCGCCAACAGGTGAATAATTATGATGTTCTTAACCACTCAAAATGGCTTTTTAAATAAATCATTTTCTTTATTTGTTAAAAATTTTGATTTGTTCATGTATGGAATTAAAATGACACTCATTTTAGCTTTTTTAGGAACGATGTTAGGCTTAGTTATTGGGTTAGTTCTAGGGGGATTGCGTGCGATTACAATTGAACCAAGAGACTTAAAAAGTGTAAAAGTGTTAAAAAAAATGATGCACTGTTTGATAGGTCTTTACGTTTGGTTTTTTAGAGGGACTCCAATGATGGTGCAAGCGATGTTTTTATATCATGCTTTACGTCCTATTCTAGGGTGGAGTTCATTAACTGCAGGGATTGTGATTATTTCGGTTAATACTGGGGCTTATATGGCAGAAATTATCCGTTCAGGTATTCAGTCAGTGGATAAAGGGCAACTTGAAGCCGCTAGAAGTATTGGAATGACCGCTTTTCAATCGATGATGTACATTATCTTACCTCAGGCGATTAAAAACGCCTTTCCTTCTATTGGAAATGAATTTATTGTGAATATTAAAGATAGTTCAATGTTAAATGTCATTGGGGTGATTGAAGTTTTCTTCCAATCTAAATCAGTAGCAGGAAGTGTGATGCTATATTCTGAGACGTTTTTTATTACGTGCCTCATTTATTTAGTGTTAACGACAATTACAGCACAAATTTTAGGTTGGATTGAAAAGAAAATGAACGTGAAAAAAACTTCATTTCCATCATCGCAAACGGTTCCAATGGCAAATCTTTAGGAGGAGAGTATGGCAGAAAATACGATGATCAACATCCATCATTTAGAAAAACGATTTGGAGAACTAGAGGTTTTAAAAAACATAGAGTTTCATGTGGATAAAGGAGAAGTTATTACGATTATTGGATCAAGTGGAAGTGGGAAATCAACTCTACTTCGATGCCTTAATTTATTAGAAATTCCAGATAGTGGTGAAATCTTATATCGAGGCCAGGATATTTTAAAGGGAGAACTTAATGTTAATCAATACCGAACTAAAGTCGGGATGGTGTTTCAAAGTTTTAATTTGTTTCAAAATAAAACAGTTCTTGATAATTGTGTCATTGGACAAACAAAAGTATTGAAACGAAGAAAAGAAGAGGCGATCGAAAAAGCGATGTTTTATTTAGAGAAGGTCGGAATGAAATCATTTGCTCATGCAAGTAGTTCACAATTATCAGGGGGGCAAAAACAACGTGTAGCCATTGCGCGTGCTTTATGTATGGAACCAGAAGTATTGTTATTTGATGAACCGACAAGTGCCCTTGATCCCGAAATGGTGGGTGACGTTTTAAAAGTCATGAAACAATTAGCGGAGGATGGATTAACGATGATTGTGGTGACACATGAAATGGGATTTGCTAAAGAGGTGAGTCATCGAGTTGTTTTTATGGATCGAGGGGTGATTGCTGAGGAAGGAACACCAGATGAAATCTTTGTAAATCCTAAACAGGCACGAACGAAAGAATTTTTACGCCGATATTTAAATTAGTTAAAGGATCATGTTGGCGCTCCATTTACTGTTTAAAATAAAGGGATTGTTAGAAAGTTATGGGGATAGGTGTCTAAAAATGTGAAATAATATTTGGGTGAAAGTGCAATCTATTTGTAATTTCATGGTAATATGATATACTTATGATAGACTATCAAGAAGTATTAGAGGAGGAAATAAACATGGCAGTTATTCATGCAACAGAAGAAAATTTTGCTCAAGAAATTGCAACTGGATTAGTTTTAGTTGATTTTTATGCAGATTGGTGCGGACCATGTAAGATGATTGCGCCTGTTCTAGAAGAGTTAGCGACTGAATTACAAGGTGTTGCTAAAATTGTTAAAGTAAACGTGGATCATTGTCCAGGTGTTGCGTCACAATTTAAAGTGATGTCAATTCCAACATTAATTTTATTTAAAGACGGTCAAGCAGTTCAGCAAACAGTTGGATTCCAACCAAAAGCGTCGTTATTATCATTAATTGAATCGCATAAATAATTCAAAAAGACGCTCCTAGGAGTGTCTTTTTTTGTATGAAATAGCATGAAATGAGAATATTAATCAAGGTAGACGGTTGCTGAAGTTAGACTTCTGAAAAAAATAAAAAATTAGCACTAATGAGTTGACAGTGCTAATAAGGTTATATATAATGGTATTAGCACTTGATGATAACGAGTGCTAAAAGAGGTGTTTACATTGCTAACGGAACGACAAATACTTGTTTTAAAGGCAATTGTAGAAGAGTTCATACACACGGCACAGCCAGTAGGTTCGCGCGTCTTATCTAAAAAAGAAGAACTGAATTTTTCAGCTGCTACGATTCGAAATGAAATGGCAGATTTAGAAGATTTGGGCTTTCTTGAAAAAACACATACGTCAAGTGGTCGGATCCCGAGTCAAAAGGGATATCGTTATTACGTAGACTACCTTGTAAAAGAAGAACCTATGGAGACAACACCAGAAGTAGGAATATTTAAACAATTGTTAAATCAAAAACAATTTGAACGTGAAACAACCATTAAAGAAGCGGTTAAATTGCTCTCAAGTTTAACGAATTATACGTCAATTTTATTAGGTCCCTCTCATGATTACAGTCGAGTCAAAAAAATTCAGTTTGTTCCGATTTCAGATGCACAAGCTGTCTTTGTTCTTATTACAGACCAAGGGCATGTTGAGAGTCGGACAATTACGATTCCTGACAATATTGATATTAAAAAAATGGAGACCATTATTAAAGCGCTCGATGAATTACTTGTCGGTGAATTTGTGGGTGAAATCCATGATAGGTTAACTGAAAGCTTTGAAAATCAATTACATGATTTCATTACATACAAAGAGGAAATTATGTATACAATGCTTCAATTACTTTCTCAGTCGCTCTCTCAAAACAATTATATTCTAAGTGGAAAATCTAATATTTTGAAACAACCAGAATTCAATGATTTAGATAAAGCTTATCATTTGTTTAGTATGATTGAAGCAGATGAGATTGTAAAAGTTATTGAGTCAGATGATGAGACTCATGAATTGACGGTTAAAATTGGACAAGAAAACGAAATAAAAGCGATGGAAAACTGTACACTAATCACGGTTCCGTACCAAATTAGTGACCATGAATTTGGGAAGATTGCGGTTTTAGGACCGACGAGAATGGAGTATCGAAAAATCATTCCACTTCTTGAGCATGTCGCACGAATTATGTCTGATTTATATAAATAGGAGGTGGGGCGGTTGAATAAGGAAACCCAACCAGTTGAAGAATTAGAAGAATTAAATGAAGAAGCAGGTTGCCAAGAAGCAAATGGTGATTGCCAGTGTGAGACGGAATCAGAAGTTATCGATGAAACAGTGGAATTAAAACAACAAATTCAAGATCTGAAAGATCAATTGTTACGTAATGCAGCTGAACTTGAAAACTTTAAACGTCGTATGAATGAAGAACGCGTTCGTGAAGCGAAATATCGCTCACAGGCTGTGATTACGAATATTATTCCAGCGATTGATAACTTTGAGCGTGCTTTATCTAGTACGGTTGAAGATGAAAATACAAAAACATTCTTAACAGGATTTAAAATGATTCATACCCAATTACTTGAGGCATTAAAGCAAGAAGGGGTTGAAGTCATTAAAGCAGAAGGCGTGGCCTTCGATCCAACTGTGCATCAAGCTGTGATGCAAGAAGCAGTTGAAGGGGTAGAATCAGGAATGGTTTTACAAGAACTTCAAAAAGGTTATAAATTAAAAGATCGTGTTATTCGACCTTCAATGGTAAAAGTAAGCGAATAATTCTAAATTGTTATATAGGAGGATGAATCTCAATGGGTAAAATTATTGGTATTGACTTAGGAACAACTAACTCATGTGTTGCAGTTATGGAAGGTGGAGAAGCGAAAGTTATCGCTAATCCAGAAGGAGCTCGTACAACGCCATCAGTTGTATCATTCAAAGGTGAAGAACGTCAAGTAGGTGATGTTGCAAAACGTCAAGCAATTACAAATCCAAATACAATCATGTCTATTAAACGTCATATGGGAACAAACCATAAAGAAACAATTGAAGGAAAATCTTATACACCACAAGAAATTTCAGCAATTATTTTACAAAATTTAAAAGCAACGGCTGAAGCATACTTAGGTGAACCAGTAACTGAAGCAGTTATTACAGTTCCAGCTTACTTCAATGATGCTGAACGTCAAGCGACTAAAGATGCAGGACGTATTGCAGGTCTTGATGTTAAACGTATCATCAATGAACCAACAGCAGCAGCTTTAGCTTATGGATTAGATAAAACAGATAAAGAACAAACAATTTTAGTATATGACTTAGGAGGAGGAACTTTTGACGTTTCAATTCTTGAGTTAGCAGATGGAACATTTGAAGTATTATCAACAGCGGGAGATAATCGTTTAGGTGGAGATGATTTCGACCAAGTGATTATTGACTGGTTAGTAAAAGAATTTAAATCAGAAACAGGTGTTGATTTATCAGCAGATAAAATGGCAATGCAACGTTTAAAAGATGCGGCTGAAAAAGCTAAAAAAGACTTATCAGGAGTGACATCTGTCCAAATTTCATTACCATTCATCTCAATGAATGCAACAGGACCTTTACATTTAGAAAAAACTTTATCACGTGCTCAATTTGATGCGATGACTTCAACTCTTGTTGAACGTACAATGGGACCAGTTCGTCAAGCATTAAAAGATGCTAAGATGACTGCAAATGATTTAGATCAAGTTTTATTAGTTGGTGGATCAACTCGTATTCCTGCCGTGCAAACAGCAATCAAAAATGAATTAGGAAAGGAACCTAATAAAGGAGTTAACCCAGACGAAGTAGTTGCAATGGGAGCTGCTATCCAAGGTGGGGTGTTACAAGGAGATGTTAAAGATATCTTATTATTAGACGTTACACCATTATCTTTAGGTATCGAGACAATGGGACAAGTGATGACGGTTTTAATCCCTCGTAATACAACAATTCCAACATCTAAATCTCAAGTGTTCTCAACAGCTGCAGATAACCAACCAGCCGTAGATATTCACGTTTTACAAGGTGAACGTCCAATGGCATCAGATAACAAAACATTAGGACGCTTCCAATTAGGAGATATTCCAGCTGCACCACGTGGTATCCCTCAAATCGAAGTAACATTTGATATCGATGCTAATGGGATTGTAAATGTTAAAGCAAAAGATTTAGGTACACAAAAAGAACAACGTATCACCATCACTTCTGGTTCAGGATTAACAGATGAAGAAATTGAACGCATGGTCCGTGAAGCAGAAGAAAATGCAGATGCAGATGCAAAACGTAAAGAACAAGCAGATTTACGTAATGAAGCAGAGCAATTAATCTTTGCGGCAAATAAATCAGTTTCAGAACTTGGAGAACAAGCAACTGAAGAAGAAAAAACAAACATTAAAAATGCAGTTGAAGCATTAGAAAAAGCATTAAGCGATAACAATTTCGATGAAGTTAAAGTGAAAAAAGATGAACTTGAAAAATTAGCTCAAGAATTAGCGGTTAAAGTTTATTCTCAAGCAGCTGAGGCAGCTCAAGCGGCACAAGGTGATGCAGGAGCAAATTCAAGTGATGATTCAGTTGTAGACGCTGAATATAAAGAAGTTTAATAAAAAATTTAAAAGTCAAAGTCTACTATGACTTTGACTTTTTTTATGGTATATTATGAAAGAATAAAAGGAGGGTACAGCATGGCAAAACGTGATTATTATGAGGTGCTAGGTGTTTCAAAAACAGCAACTGATCAAGAAATTAAGCGCGCTTACCGTAAGTTAGCTAAACAGTATCATCCTGATGTTGCAACGGAAGCAAATGCAGAAGAAAAGTTCAAAGAGGTACAAGAAGCATATGAGGTGCTTAGCGATGAGCAAAAGCGCGCAGCCTATGATCAATATGGACATGCAGCAACAGATGGATTCGGTGGCCAAGGTGGATTTGGCGGATTCGGAGGATTTGGTGGAGCACAAGGCGGATTCGGAGGCGGATTCGAAGATATATTTGAAAGTATGTTCGGAGGTGGATTCGGCGGATTCGGTGGTGGCTCAAATCGTCGAAATCCAAATGCCCCACAACGTGGTAATGATTTAAAGCAAACAATAACGATTACGTTTGAAGAAGCTGCATTTGGCGTGACAAAAGAGATTACAGTAAATCGTGAAGAAGAATGTACAAAATGTGGGGGATCAGGAGCACGTTCTAAAGACGATATTGAAACATGTTCTCGTTGTAGTGGAACAGGACGCGTTGTGGAAGTTCAAAATACGATTCTTGGACGTATGCAAACTCAAACGACTTGTCCTGACTGTTCTGGAACGGGTAAAAAGATTAAACATAAATGTGATGCTTGTTCAGGGCATGGAACAGTTAACCGTCAAAAAACGATTGAAGTTAAAGTTCCAGCTGGAATTGATGATGGTCAACAAATCCGCTTAACAGGTCAAGGAGAAGCGGGACGTAATGGCGGACCAAGTGGAGATTTATATGTTGGATTTAGAGTCTTACCACATGATTTCTTTGTTCGCGATGGTTATGACCTTCGTTGTGAAATTCCAATCTCATTTAGTCAAGCAACTTTAGGAGCTGAAGTTGAAGTACCGACGTTAAATGGAAAAGTGGCTTTAAAAATTCCAGAAGGAACACAACCAGGAACTGAATTTAGAGTTCGTAATAAAGGAATTAAATACATTAACCGCGAAATGACGGGAGACTTATATGTCAAAGTTAAATTAGTCGTTCCTAAAAAAGTAAGTCATCGTCAACGTGAATTATTACATGAATTTGATCAGTTAGAAGATAAAACAGGTTCAATCTGGGATAAGTTAAAAAAGGCCTTTAAATAATGAAAATTGTAAGGATGAAGAATCCTTACAATTTTTTTATGGAAAAAGAATGACACTATAAAAAATTTACAATATTAAACAAAAGAACATAATTTTTAGTTTTTGATGAATTGTGTTATAATTTAGAGATAAAATTGATAAATGAGGTGACTTCATGAACTGGTTAGAGTTAAGTTTTCATTCAACGCATGAAGCGTATGATTTAGTTAGTAATATTTTTATTGAGGCTGGTTCGAAGGGAGTCTTACTTGAAGATTCAAATACCGTAACAGAATCACATGAGGATCATTTTGGTGAAATTTATCGCCTAAATCCTAATGATTATCCAAGTGATGGAGTTATCATTAAAGGCTATTTAGCTGTAACGTCAGATATTGAAACACAGTTAGAATTTGTGAGAACGCAATTATTAAATTTAAAATTTGATAACTTTGACCATAATAAACTGGAAATCAAAATGTTAGATGAAGAAGACTGGGCAAATAGTTGGAAAAAACATTATACTCCAATTGAAATTACGAAGACGCTAGTGATTAAACCTTGTTGGCTTGAACCTACAACTGATCCTAATGTGACAGAGATTATGTTAGATCCGGGAATGGCCTTTGGATCTGGAACGCATGAAACGACACAATTATGTTTAGAATTGATTGAACAGTATGCCAATTCAAGTCAGGTCGTTGTTGATGTAGGAACTGGTTCTGGAATTTTAGCAATCGCTGCTTCAAAACTTGGATGTCGTTTGGTTTATGCGGTTGACTTGGACGCAATGGCAGTGATTCGTGCAAAAGAAAATATTGAAATGAATCATTGTCAAAACATTATCATTGAGAAAAACAATTTAATTGATGGGGTGGAGGCGTTATCAGAAGCTCCAACGTTAATGGTAGCTAATATATTAGCACCGATTATTATTAATATGTTAGATGATGTGGTGAAAGTATTACCACAAGGTCAAACGTTTATTTGTTCTGGTATTGTTGACCATGAAAAACAAGCAGTATTAGATGCTTTAGTTGCCTATCAATTTAAGATTGAAGAAGTGAGAGAAAAAAATGGATGGGTTGCGATTGTGGCAACATACGAAGGTTAAAGTCGAATTGGAGGCAACGTAATGCAACGTTATTTTTTAAAAAATCATCAGTTTCAAGCGAAACAAGTTCGAATTACTGATGAAGATGCTCATCATATCGCCCGTGTCATGCGAATGGAAGTCGGTGAGCGAATCATTGTTTGTAATGAAGATAAAGAATGTTATTATCTCACGATTACAGCCGTAACACCAGATGAAGTGACGGGAGAAATTGGTGAAGCAATTGAAAGTGATACGGAATTACCCATTGAGGTCACGATTGCCCAAGGGTTACCTAAAGGAGATAAATTTGAATGGGTCATTCAAAAGGCAACGGAGTGTGGAGCAACTAACTTTATGCCGGTAAGTATGGAACGTTGTGTTGTTAAACTAGATGCTAAAAAGGAAGTGAAAAAGGTTGAACGATGGAATAAGATTGCAAAAGAAGCTGCTGAACAGTCTCATCGTCAAGTGGTTCCAAAAGTTCATTCTGTTCATACCTTTAAGGCTTTCTTAGAACAATCTAAACATTACGATGTTTGCTTGTTTGCTTATGAAGAAACAGCCAAACAAGGTGAATTAGCTCAATTAAAACAAACGTTAGAAAATATAAAACCAGGTGCAACGTTATTGTTATTAGTTGGGCCTGAGGGAGGCGTTGGAGAAAAAGAAGTTGATTTATTAATCCAGCATGGATTTAAACCGTGTGCATTAGGGCCTCGCATTTTAAGAACAGAAACAGCACCGATTTACGCGTTGAGTGCGATTTCGTTTGCATTAGAATTTTAAATATCACAACAAGATTTGTCATAGGGAAAGGAATGATTTTATGCCGACTGTAGCATTTCATACATTAGGATGCAAAGTAAATCATTATGAAACAGAAGCAGTATGGGAGTTATTTAAAAATGAAGGTTATGAAAAAGTAGATTTTAAAGGTGTAGCAGATGTCTATATCATTAATACGTGTACGGTCACGAATACAGGAGATAAAAAAAGTCGTCAAGTGATTCGTCGTGCCATTCGTCGTAACCCTGAGGCCGTTATGTGTGTCATGGGATGTTACGCACAAACCAAACCAAAAGAAATTATGGATATCGAGGGCGTTGATATTGTGATTGGAACACATGGACGTGACCAAATTCCTCAATTAGTTCAAAAATATCGTGAAGAGCGTCAACCGATTTCACAAATTCAAAATGTTTTCAAGGTAGATGGATTTGAAACATTGAATGTTTCTCAATTCTCAGACCGTACGCGTGCAACATTAAAAATTCAAGATGGATGTAATAATTTCTGTACGTATTGCATTATTCCTTGGGCGCGTGGAACTGTTCGTTCTCAAAAACCTGAAATCGTTATTGATCAAGTTAAGCAATTAGTAGCGAATGGTCACTGTGAAGTCGTTTTAACAGGGATTCATACAGCGGCTTATGGTGAAGATTTAGAAGATTATAGTTTTGGTAAATTACTTCAAGACTTAATTAAAATTGACGGATTAAAACGTATTCGTATCTCTTCAATTGAGGCATCAGAAATGACAGATGATGTCATCACTGCCATGAAAATGTCAGATAAAATTGTGAACCATTTACATATGCCACTTCAAGCTGGATCAAATGAAATCTTAAAGGGAATGAAGCGTCCCTATACATTAGCTGAATTTGAGGCAAAGGTAAAAGAGTTACGTGAGTTATTTGACAATTTAGCAATTACAACAGATGTGATTGTAGGCTTCCCAGGAGAAACAGAAGAGCTATTTAATGAAACAGTTGAGACGATTAAACGTATCGGATTCTCTGAATTACACGTCTTCCCGTATTCAGTGCGTAATGGAACGCCGGCTGCGCGTATGGAAAATCAAGTCCCAGAAATGGTTAAGTCGATGCGAGTTAATAAATTATTAGCATTGAGTGAACAATTGGCTAAAGAATATGCAAGTTCTTGTGAAGGAAAAATTCTACAAGTTATTCCAGAAGAAGCCTCACATACAAAAGAAGGGTATTTAGTAGGGCATGCAAGTAATTATGTAAAAGTGGAGTTTAAAGGGGAAACGGATTTAATTGGAGAAGTTGTGCCAGTGAAGGTTGTAAAAGCAGATTATCCAATTTGTTTAGGGGAAATCGTGAAGTAACAGAATAATTAGAGGTGATGTCATGAATATTAAATCGTTATTCAATGTTGAACAAGATTTTGAGGTAACCGGTATTGCAACAGACAATCGTCAAGTAAAGCCAGGCGATTTATTTGTGTGTATAAAGGGATATACTGTTGATGGGCATCGCTTTGCTAAGTCAGCAGAAGAAGCTGGAGCTGTTGCAATCGTTTGTGAATATGAACTTGAAAATATTGCAATTCCTCAAATTATTGTCAAAGATACAGCAGTTGAACTTCCAAGGCTTGCGCATTTGATGTTTAATAAACCAACAGAAAAGCTAAATTTATTTGGATTAACTGGAACAAACGGAAAAACAACAACAGCCTATATTTTAGAGCATCTTCTAACTGGTTTTGAAGGGCATGTTGGATACATTGGAACAAATGGAATTCGCTATGCCAATCATTACATTGAACCTAAAAATACAACACCTGAGCCTTTAAGTTTGCAACGTATTTTTCATGAGATGGTTGAAGAGGGCGTAAAACAAGTTGCGATTGAAGTTTCTTCACATGCTTTAGAATTACATCGTGTTGATTACTGTCAGTTTAAAGTTGCATTATTTACAAACCTGACACCAGAACATTTAGATTTTCATCCAACGATGGATGACTATTTTGAAGCGAAATATAAGTTGTTTGAAATGTTAACTCCTGATGGTCATGGGATTGTGAATTTAGATGATGAGTATGGTGAAAAATTAGTTAATCGCTTAAAAGAAAGTCAGACTGCTGTTTATACATATGGAATTGAGTCGGATGCGGACTTTAAAGCAGAGGATATTCACATGACGTCATTTGGAACAAGTTTTAAATTGACATGCCCAGAAGGGATCTATGAGGTCCAAACACCGCTTTTAGGAAGATTTAATGTTTATAATGCCCTAGGGGCTATGGCTTCTGCCTATTCGGCTTCGATGCCAATGGAACAAATTATTGCGTTAATTAAAACATTATCGCCTGTTGATGGCCGAATGGAAATTATTAATGAGGGTCAAGACTTTACGGTTATTGTTGACTATGCTCATACGCCAGATGGGGTTGAGAAAGTGTTAGAGTTTGTGACCGGGATTAAACAAAATGGGGTCAAAGTTGTTATTGGATGTCCAGGAGATCGAGATCGTACCAAACGCCCAGTTATCGCTAAGTTATCCGTTGATTATGCAGATGATGTTATTTTTACAACAGATGATCCTCATTCAGAAGATCCGGTTGATATTTTGAATGAAATGGTTTCTGGAATTAAACCAATGAATTATGAAGTGATTGTTGATCGGATTGAAGCAATTGAAACTGCTATCAATAAAGCACAGAAAAATGATATTGTATTAATTGCAGGACGAGGTCATGAGCAAATCCAATATTGGAAAAGTGGGAATATTCGTTTAGATGATCGTGAAGTTGCGAAGGAAGTACTTCGTAGAAGATTAGAAAAGAATGCATAAAAAAGGACACCTTGTTGTAGTGCACCCCAAATGTTAGACTTAAAAATCTAATGTTAGGGGTGTTTTTCTATGGCTAAATATAGCTCAGAATTTAAGTTGCATGTTGTTAACGAGTATTTGCAGGGAACTTTAGGTTACCGTTTGCTCGCTAAAAAATATCACATACCAAGTAAATCACAAATTGAAACGTGGGTTAGACAATATAAACAAACTGGAAGAAGTGGAGTTCAACGAAAAGAAAAACAAGAATATACTGGAGAATTTAAATTAAATGTATTAAACGATATGAAAACAACAGGTGCTTCATATAGTCAAACTGCTATCCATTTTGGATTATCAGAGATAGGAACGATTGCCAATTGGAAGGCAGACTTTCTAAAAGACGGTGCAGGGGCATTCTTTAAATCGAAAGGAAGGCCTCAAAATCCTATGACTAAATTAAAAGCATCTAAACAACCAAAAACTTTAACTCGTGAACAACAATTAGAAGAAGAACTTAAATTATTGAGAATCGAGAATGAATACTTAAAAAAGTGTCACGCCCATGGAATTACGCCATGGAGCCAAAGAATCAAATCGAAACAAGAATCATCTAAGAATTAACGGCTAATTTTAAATTAAGTGACATTTTAAAGGTCACAAAGTTTCCTAAATCAACCTATCACTATTGGGTCAATAAGATGAAACAAGTAAATCCTGATCAAGAGCTTGAAGAGCTGATTTTAATTATTTTTAAAGAGAGTGATGAGACTTACGGCTATCGTCGAATTCAAGATGAGCTTTATAATAGAGGAATTAGAATCAATCATAAAAAAGTATATCGTCTCATGAAAAAGCTTGGGATAATGTGTGTCAAGTTTGGTCGTAAATCACGTCAATATCGCTCATACAAAGGGACTGTTGGAACAGTGGCTAAGAATCGAATTAATCGCCGTTTTAATACACCGTATCCTTATCAAAAGTTAACAACAGATGTGACGGAGTTTAAAACACAAGAAGGAAAGAAATTATATTTGAGCCCTATAATGGATATGGCAACGGGTGAAATTTTATCTTTTTCAATTAGCCATAAACCTGATTTAAACTTTGTCATGGAATCATTATATCAAGTTCTTCCAATTCTTGAACAAGCTAAATATCGAACAACGATTCATTCTGATCAAGGTTGGCACTATCAACATAGACAATGGGTTCAAACATTAAAACAGAATAACATATTTCAAAGTATGTCTCGTAAAGGAAACTGTTTAGATCATTCTCCTATGGAAAATTTCTTCGGGATTCTTAAACAAGAAAAATATTATGGTAAAACATTCAAAACATATGAGGAGCTAAAAGAAGCAATTGAAGAATATATTGACTACTATAATCATAAACGAATCAAAAGAAAATTGGCTGGCATGAGTCCAGTTCAATACCGAATTCATACCAGCCAATTGGCTGCTTAATATTTAGTTCAACTTTTTGGGGTCACTACATGTCGGTGTCCTTTTTTAATGTCTTTTATTGCGCAATCTTTTTTTGAATTTTTTAAATTGTGGTAAAAGTTTGGTCCAAGCAAAGTAACCAATGGGATCAATCACGTAATCAAATTCTCCAATAAATTCGGTAAATTCTCCACCAAATCCTTTTTTAAATCGATATAGACCATATAATGGATCTGATTCATCTGTTTTCCCACTGATTCCAAAGAAGTCGTAAATTTCATATCCAGCTTGTTTAGCGTCTGTTAAAGCTTTCCATTGAATTAAGTAGTTTGGCATGAATTCACGATAAACATTATCACTGGCTCCATATAAATACCATGCTTTATTGCCGAAATAAGTGGTAATAATCCCTGACATTGTAATCCCTGTTGGGTGTTCTTTATACAATTGTTCTACTTCTTTTAATTGTTGGGTAATATTTTGAAGTTTATTTTTTTCGGGTTCTAATTTATTAATTAGTTTTTGACGTTTCTTCTCATTTAATTCTGCATTTTGAAGTTGAGTGTTTAATTGTTCGATGGTTGATGTGGTTTGATTTAGTTCCTCCGTTAAATTATTTAAGGCTTGCTCTGTATTAAGCTTAGCTAAGTAGAGTTTGCACATTCCATGAGGGGCTAGTGTGTCATACATCTCTTCAAAATAAGAAAGAGGACGAGTTAAGAATCCATCACGTTCTCCTGTGATACGCATAATTTCTTCAAATTTTGTTAAATCTTCACGTGATCCTTCTACAATTTCGATTCCTTTTTTTTGTGCTACTTTTAAATTGTAGCGTGTTTTTGTATGACAGCCTTGTAATAAGTTTTTTTCTTCTGGTTTTAAATCTAAGCGGAAAGTATATCGAGGTTGAATGCTAGAGTCAAAATCTTGTGTGAAGCCTAAATGTTTATAATTGAGGTTAAGCAAAGATTGAATTAGCGACTCATTTGGGAACGCCCCTTCTGCAATTTCACCATCGATGGTGCGATTAACGTATTTTAGGTCTGGATCAATTTTAAAGAAAATTGCTTTTTTTGATTTTGCGAAGTTTTTCATTCCTTCTGTAAAATCTTTTAATTGTTGTTCATTATTAAAGTCAAGCACAAATCCACGTGGAATATATAAAAATGGACGTTTGATGATAGGTAAAAAACGAATGAGAACTAACGCAGCTGCAACGAGTTCTCCTTGATCGTTTTCAAGTCCCACAGTTTCAAATGACCACTCGGGTGATTTTGATTTAAAAACGCCCCACTCATAGGTTTGTAGAAAATGATTTTTAGGATGAGTTGACACAAAGTCATTAAATTTTTTAGCATCAATATTGGTTACAAATTTCATAAAACTCCACCTTCAGTTCAGTGTTTGTCCACCTTTTTATTATCGGTTATTATTATAACATAAAATCATTTTTATGATTTTTTTTTGTTTTATTTACAGAACGTAAAAGATGTTGTATAATATTACTGTTAATCGTAGCGAAGCGGAAGGAGGGTTAGTGGTGGCTAAAACTGTAGTTCGAAAAAACGAATCATTAGATGATGCATTACGTCGTTTTAAGAGAGAAGTATCTAAAGTAGGTACCCTTACTGAAGCTCGTAAACGTGAATATTACGTTAAACCGAGTATCAAACGTAAACAAAAATCAGAAGCAGCACGCAAGTCTGCAATCAAACGTAACAAATACTAATTTTAAATAGGTGATCTCAGTGGCATTACTTGATCAATTAAATGCTGACATGAAAGAAGCAATGAAAGCGAAAGAAAAAGATCGCTTATCAGTTATTCGCATGTTAAAAGCTTCACTTCAAAATGAAGCCATTCATTTAGGTGTTACAGATTTAAATGAAGACCAAGAACTTACTGTTCTTTCACGTGAAGTTAAACAACGCCGTGATTCTTTAAAAGAATTTAAAGAGGCAGCACGTGAAGATTTAGCAGCAAAAATCGAGCAAGAATTAACATACGTGAATGCCTATTTACCGGCGCAACTTACTGAGGAAGAGCTTAAACAAATTATATCTGAAACAGCTAAAATGATTAACGCAGAAAAACCATCTGACATGGGTAAGTTAATGGGTGCCGTTGTTCCTAAAACAAAAGGACGTACAGACGGTGCTTTAGTTAGTAAATTGGTTAAAGCTTATTTAAGCCAAGAATAAAACACACAATTATGTGTGTTTTTTTATTATTTGTAAATAATAAAAAAAGATTATTAGATTTAATTCTAATAATCTTTTTGTTTTTATTTTTTTGTAGCTTTTAATGGACCTGTCCAAGCTGTTAATCCACCTTCGAGTTGGTAAATTTTCTCGTATCCTTTACCGTAAAGAACTAAAGCAGCACGTTTGCTTACTTTTCCTTTTTCACAATATAAGAAAATAGGTAAATCCTTGCGTAGTTTTCCAGGATTACGAGTTAAAATAGCAAAAGGAATGTTACGAGCACCGTTAATATGTCCTTGATCAAATTCTTCTTTCTTACGAAGGTCTATTAACTGTCCCTTACGCATTTGCTCTACAAACTCTGCTTCTGTTAAGTTTACCACACATTTTTTTCGATTCACGACGCATAGTAATCCATAATCCAACGATCAATCCTAAAAGAATTGCACTAATAATTAATGGCCAATTCATCCACATAACCTCCTTTATTCGCAACACCTTTTATTTTACAGAATTTCAGATTAAAAATAAAGCCCTTTTAGAGAAGTATCGTCGTATCACGAGAAAAGACGAAAAGAAATAGAAAGATAGAGTGTTTTTTTTGTTCAATAGCGAGGGTGAAAAAGCTGATTTTAGGTCGAGAATAGGGAAAAATAGCTGTTTATAATAGACAATTTCTCCATTAATCGTTATAATTAAATACGGAAATGATTCTCATACTACTAAGGAGTAGTTTGTATAGTGTTCAAGGAGGATTTTTATGATTTCAAGTAACGATTTTAAAACAGGTATGACTATCGATTATGAAGGAAACTTATTCCAAATTATCGAATTCCAACACGTAAAACCAGGTAAAGGACAAGCTTTCGTACGTTCTAAATTACGTAACTTACGTTCTGGAGCTGTTATTGATAATACATTCAATGCAGGTGAAAAAGTTAAACGTGCACACGTTGAAAAATCAACAATGCAATTCTTATATTCAATGGGAGATGAGTATGTTTTCATGAACAATGAAACATATGAACAAATTGAATTAACGGCTGCTCAATTAGAGCAAGAGAAAAACTTCTTAGTTGATGGAATGGAAGTTAAAGTGATGAGCTACAACGGTGAAATCTTAGGAGTTGAAGTTCCTGAAAAAGTAACATTAGAAGTTGTAGAATGTGAGCCAGGTGTTAAAGGAAACACAGCTTCTAATGCAACTAAGAGTGCAACAGTTTCAACTGGATACTCTTTACAAGTTCCTTTATTCGTTGAAGTTGGAGATAAATTAATCATCAACACAAATGATGGACGTTACGTATCTCGCGGATAATTTCTTTGGAACATTATAAATTTTATCTTGAATAGGATAAAATATTGATATTATTATATTTTAAAGACTTTAAGAGCTTTGGCTTTTAAAGTCTTTTTTGTTCTTTCTCAAAGAGTATTGCATCTATTACAATGAATGACTTTAAGAATAAGCCTTGTGATGAAATGACTAGGTGTTTTTATTTTAGTTGAGTTATGTTTTGAGTTATGAGAATACGTATTAATAGCTCATAAAAGGAGTGAACTGTAGAGGACCCGCCACTCTGAAATTTTATTTTGTACCTCTAAAACAATCTCGTATTTTGTATGGTAGAAAGTATAACCGTTCTTTTCAATAATAAATGTTTTTGAGTAAATGTAAATCGATCATACACACAATCATAACACTGTTCCTTTAAATCTAGATCGATATCAGGGAGTGAGGTTTTGGAAATAACAATATGAGACGTTTTAAAATCATACTTTTTAATTGGAATCAAAAGAATTCCACACTGTTTCTATCATGAGTGGAGGGATAAGGCAAAATTTCTTTTTCAAAAAATTTAGTGAATTCATTTAATTTAACTGTTTCAACATCATATTAAGAAGGGTGAAGTTTTTATTTTTTGA
>NZ_AEXQ01000114.1:0-35972 GCF_000191865.1 Turicibacter sp. HGF1 | reverse complement strand
TNTTTTATTAGTCATTATTTCGTTGATTAAAAATCATAATTAAACGTAATAACTCGGCAATCGCAACTACAGCTCCCGCTACATACGTTAAAGCTGCTGCCGTTAAGACTTTACGTGCCCCAGCTTTCTCTTCATTACCATATAAAATATTTAATTCACCTAACTGTGTTAGAGCACGAGCTGAGGCATTAAATTCAACTGGTAATGTCACGAGTTGGAATAATACAGTGATTCCGACCATGATAATTCCAAGTAATAAGAAGTTTCCTCTTCCTAAAACAAATCCAAGTAAGATGGCAATATAACCAAATTTATTCGCGAAATTAACCAGTGGGAACATTGCCGAACGGAATTGTAGCGGGGCATAGGCATTCGCATGTTGAATGGCGTGTCCACACTCATGTGCCGCTACGGCAACCGAAGCAATCGAGTTTCCACGATAAATATCACTTGATAAACGAACCGTTTTACGAGTTGGATCATAGTGATCACTCAAACGACCACCCACTTCTGTTAAATGAACATGTTGTAATCCATTCATATCTAAAATACGTCGCGCTACTTCTGCTCCCGTCATTCCAGATGAATTACGGACACGAATGTAGTGATTAAACGTTGACGTTAACTTAGCCTGTGCGAGCATTGGGACAATTAACGCAATTAATAGATAAATGATGTATGAAGAATCCATATACATTCCCCCACCATATCCATACGGACTATAATATAAAAACATTACTGATCACCTCAATCAATATCTTATTTAGAATGTATTATACCTCTTTTAAGACAAACTGTCTTGATTATGTAAATTCTTTTACAATTATTACATCAAATTCTCTAGAAGTTCGCGAGCTGGTGTTGCAGATGGGTCTAACTGTAAAATACGTTCTAATAGCTTAATCGCTTCGTTAGATAATCCTTCTTCAATTAAGAACTGAGCATAATCAAATAAAAATTCAATGTTATCTGCAAATAATGCGGCTCCTTGTTCAAAGCACGCTTTTGCCTCATCATATTCTTCTAACTCTAGATAAGCAATCGCTAAGTCCCAAGTAAAATGATCATCATATAATCCATTTTCTTCATAATGTTTAATATTATGAACCACTTCCTCATAATCTTCTAACATTAAACAAATACGGTTGCTTCTTAGAGCTGACTCTAAATCTTCAGGGTCTAAATTTAAAGCCTCATAGTACGCATCACGAGCGGCTTCAAAATCTTTTAACTTTTCTAATGCTGTTCCTTTAATCGAATATAGCTCCGCATTATACTCATTATGTGTCATTCCTTCTGCAACCATTTCTAATGCTTTTTCATAATCTTCTTCTTTTAAGTAGATTTTAGCTAAAATCGGATAAATCGTATCGTAAGAAGGATCTAATTCTTTTAATTCTTGGAATACTTTCTTTGCCTCAACCTCATCATTTAATTGATAAGCTAAAAACCCTTTATTAAATAGTTGATCGGTATTTAATTTTCCAAAATATTTTTCTGATAACTCAAATTGTTCTAAAGCTTTTTCAAACTCACCAATATGAGAATAGCAGGTAGCTAAACGATCATACACGTTAATTTCAGCTGATAAGCCACATTCAATTAAATCTAAATATAAATTTAAAGCCTGCTCGAATTCTCCGATATGATGATAAAACTCTGCATAAGCTAATTTAATCAAATCATTTTTAGGTTCTAAGGTCATTGCTTTTTTTAATTTATCTTCGGCTACTTCGAATAACCCCTGAGCAATATACATATCAGCCTCTAGTAATAAAACACTCACATCTGACTCATCATCACTTCCTGATAATAAATCTAATGCTTTTTCATCTTCCGCTAAATCTAAATATAAATCAGCTAGGAATGTTCTTAAATTCGTTTCATGCGGATATTTTGAAATTAATGGCTCTACTAATTCAATCGCAGCTGAAACACGTCCCAGTGCCGCAAAAATTTGTGCTACTAAGAAAATTTCATCATCGTTAGCATGAAAAGCAAAATGTTGCATTTGTTCAACGACTTCTTCTGTTATTTGTCCTTTTTCATATAATTCAATAAACGTTTCAATTGTCATATAAAACACCTCTATTTTTCTATCTTCAACATCATTCTCACTTATTTTAAAACTTTTTGCATATGCACTAAAAAGTCAGGATATGAAATATTCATCGCTTGCATCTCTTCTATTTCAAGCTCATTTTTCATCAATAATGATGCCACATATAACATCATTGCAATGCGGTGATCACCATGGCTTGAGACTAAAGCAGGGTGATAGCTCAGATTAATATCGCCGTTAATAACCATACCATCTTCGGTTGAGAAAAGGTTGGCACCAATGGCTTTTAACTCTCCAACCGTCACATCAATTCGATTCGTCTCTTTTACTTTTAATTCTTCTGCATCTTTAATGATGGTTTGTCCCATCGCTTTCGTTGCCAGTAAGGCGATGATCGGAATTTCATCAATTAAACGAGGAATCATCTCACCTTCAATGATAATCCCCTTTAAATCTTTCGTATACTGAACTCGAATATCCGCCACTCGCTCACCACCAAAATAACGCTCATTTTGGATAGTCAGACGTCCTCCCATTTGCAAGAGGACATCCACAATGCCACAGCGAGTTTCATTTAGACCCACATTTTTAAGGATAAGGTCACTGCCTTCAACCATTAAGGCTGCTACCATAAAGAAAGCCGCCGATGAAATATCAGCTGGAACAAAGACTTGGCCTGGCGTTTTTGGCATCTGAGGCCCACTTAAGGTAATCACACGGTTCTCCTTATTATAGACAATTTGGAAATCTTCAAACATTTTTTCCGTATGATCACGCGTCGGAACCGGTTCATGGATTTTCGTTTCTCCACTTGCAAACATAGCCGCTAACATAATAGCTGACTTCACCTGAGCACTTGCTACTGGTAATTCATACTCAATTCCATTAAGACTTTGTCCTTTAATCGTAGCTGGCAACGTCTGATCATGTGTTAATTCAATGCAAGCTCCCATTTGTTTTAATGGACTTGTCACACGTTTCATTGGGCGCTTTGACAATGAAGCATCACCAACTAACGTTAGCGTTGTTGGAAGAGCGCTTAACACCCCCATCAATAAACGTGCAGTCGTTCCTGAATTTCCGGCATCAAGAATGGAATTTGAATAGGTAAATCCATCTACACCTGGGCTATCGATGATTAATTGATTAGCCGTTAATTGATACGTCACCCCAAACTGTTTAAAAATTTCAAGCGTGCTTAAACAATCAGCCCCTAGTAGCGGGTCATGAATGACAGTTTGTCCAGTTGCTAAACTACTTAGAATAATAGCACGATGCGTAATCGATTTATCTCCTGCGACTTGTAACTCTCCACTTAAACGCATCTTTATAACCTCCTATCGTTCATCCATTTTAAAAACTGCTTAACATATCGTTTCGTCTCTTCACGCGTCAAACTAACAAGGCATGGAGACTGTTTATCATCTAATAATACAAATCGAATCAATTGTCGATCATTTTTCTTATCATGATCCATATAGTTTAAATACGTTTCAATCTTCTCTTCTTCTAATAAAATCGGATAATTTAATTTAACTAATGTGTTTAAATACTTCATCAAATCAACTTGAAGGAATAGTTTTTCCTGACTTACAAAAAGAGCAAAAGCCATCCCAATTGCGACAGCTTCTCCATGAGAAAGGGATGGATACACCAGTTCAACAGCATGGCCAAACGTGTGCCCAAAGTTTAAAAAAGCACGTTGTCCTTTTTCAAATTCATCAGCCTCTACAATCACTTGCTTCACCTTTAGGCTGTCAATTAAAATCGGTGAAAAAGAAGGGTGCTTTAACGGTTCAAGAGATGGATAACTCATCAGTTTTGTTAGTAAATCATCATTTGCAATAAAACCATGTTTCAGCATTTCAGCAAATCCACTACGCCACTCTTTATCACTTAACGTCTTTAAAAAATCAAGATGATAAATAACGGCAAGAGGAGGATAAAATGCACCAATTAAATTTTTACCAAGCTCATGATTAATGGCAACCTTTCCACCAATCGCACTATCGTGTGCCAATAGCGTTGTTGGGATTTGAATAAAATCAATCCCTCTCATGTAAGTCGCACTGACGAATCCAGCTAAATCTCCGACAACGCCCCCTCCAAAAGCTAACACTAAACCACGACGATCGACCTGATGTTCAATTAAAAACGTCTGAATTTCATAATAATTTGATATAGATTTAGAAGACTCGCCTGGTTTTATCACGAAAACAGGGGACTCAGAAGGTAAATACTCTTTCAGTTGCGCGTAGTGAAGATCATAAACCGTTTGATCGGTTATCACCACAACTTGACTCGCCTTTTGAATAAATGGATTTAAGGAGGCTAAACAATCTCCGACATAAATGGGATACGTGGAATGCTTCGTTTGAATCATTAATTTTTGCATTAGTATAACCTCACATATTCACGATAAGCATTCATCGAATCGATTAGTTGGCTCATTTGATTTGATTGAAACTCGTCTATTATAGCAGTTGCAACTTCAATAGCCACCACCGCTTCTAAAACAACACCTGCCGCCGGAACCACACAGGTATCGGAGCGTTCAATCATACTTTCTTCAACTGCTTTCGTTTCAATATGAATGGATTGAAGGGGTTGATACAGTGTTGGAATTGGTTTAATCATCGCCTGAATAACAAGTGGCATTCCATTGGTCATACCTCCTTCAAATCCACCATAATGATTTGTTTGTCTGGTATATCCGTTATCGTAAGTAATTTGGTCATGAACCTGACTTCCAAAGTGACTTGAAGCCATCATCGCATCTCCAAAGTAAACGCCTTTAACCGACTGAACACTCATCACCGCTGCTGCTATCTTTGCATCTAATTTACGATCAAATTGAACATAACTTCCAATTCCAGCTGGAACATTTTCAACGAGAACCTGAACCACTCCTCCAAGTGAATCTCCCTTTGATTTCGCTATATCAATTTCTTGACACATCGCCTGTGAGGCTTCTACATCAAGACAGCGCACTAAAGACTTTACTGCCTGTAATTTAATCTTTTCAACGGTTACCTCTTCTATATTTGCCGATACGTTCCCAATTTGTAAAACATGAGCCCCCACTTCAATCTCAAGAGCTTTTAAAACTTGTTTAGCTACCGCTCCAACTGCAACTCGAATTGCTGTTTCACGAGCTGATGAACGTTCAAGGACATTACGTAAATCACGATGTCCATATTTAATCGCACCCACCAAATCGGCATGGCCAGGGCGTGGCACTTTTTTTATTTCATAATCCTGTTCATCAATTGGAGCAACTGACATCGTTTGGCCCCAATTTTTATTATCTTTATTTTTTATGATTAACGTAATGGGGGATCCAAGCGTCCTACCATGTCTAACTCCGCTGACAATTTCAACACGATCTGTTTCAATCTTCATTCGATCTCCACGTCCGTATCCACCTTGACGAATTTTCAACTCTTCATTAATCATCTCGGCTGTTAACTCAAGTCCAGCTGGAATTCCTTCGATAATAGCCGTTAATTGGGGACCATGTGATTCACCACTTGTAAAATATCGCATCTACCTCACCTCTTAACCTTTAATTAAATTTAAGACTTCTTGACGAAGTGCGATCTCTTCTTTAAACACACCTGTACTATAAATGGTCTTTGTAATAGCTCCTGGCTTTTTAATTCCTCTCATCACCATACACATATGTTCCGCTTCGATAACAACCATAACCCCTTTAGATTGAAGGGTTTCAACAATAGCATCGCCAATTTGTTTTCCCATACGCTCCTGTAATTGGGGGCGTTTAGACACAATATCCACGACACGTGGAATTTTACTTAATCCAACAACCGCATCATTTTCTGGATAATACGCGACATGCACACGCCCGAAAAACGGTAATAAATGATGCTCACACATCGAATGGAACACAATATCTTGGACTAATACATATTGATCATATTCTTCACTGAAATAAACTTGTAAATGTTTTTTGGGATCATCGTGTAAACCTGAAAAAACCTCTTCATACATTCTAGCCACACGTGCTGGTGTATCAATTAACCCTTCACGACTTGGATTTTCCCCAATGGCCTCTAAAATCATCTTAACTGCTTCTTCAATTTTATTTTTATCAACTGACATTGCTTATCACCTTTTTATTAGATTTCGACATTTTTCCATATATGATATTTTACCATAATCTTATCTTTTTCTCTTACTTTTTAGTTTTTACTTTTTTAGAAGTCCTTATCAATCTCAAAACATAAAAAAAGCATAGAAATCACTAATTCAAAACTAGTCATTTCTATGCCTATTATTAAAACATCGACTGATATAATTCCACGTATCGCTGCGCGGATTGTTCCCATGAATAATCCCCTGTCATCCCACGTTTCATTAATAATTGCCAAGTCTCTTTACCCTGATAATAAAAACTTAAAGCTCGGCGGATGGTATACATCATATCGTGCGCATTATAATTCGTGAAACTAAATCCATTTCCTTCTTTCGTGAATTCATTAAAGGCGTGTACCGTATCATTCAATCCACCTGTTTCACGAACAATTGGAACTGTTCCGTATCGAAGTGAAATAAGTTGTGATAATCCACATGGCTCATATAAAGAAGGCATTAAGAACATATCACTTGCTCCATAAACTAAATTAGCAAGTGCCGCATTATATCCAAAGTAAACCCCAAGCTTTTGCGGATAACGATCGCGAAGAGATTGGAAAAATGCTTCATACTTCGCCTCTCCCGATCCTAAAATAAAGAATTGAACATGATCATGGATTAACATTTCTTCCATCACACAGGCCATTAAATCCAAACCTTTTTGAGAATCTAATCGTGTGACCACTCCAATTAAAGCCATTTCTTTATTAACTTCCATTCCAAAGCGGCGTTGTAACTCTTCTTTATTATCAGCTTTTAAATAAAGCGTCTCAACTGAATATTGACTACGCAGTGATAAATCAACCTCAGGATTAAACAAATCCACATCAATTCCATTGACGATTCCACTTAAATCCGCTTTTCTCATCCATAAATTATGATTTAAATGCTCTCCATAAAAATCAGTAAGGATTTCTTTCGCATATGTTTCACTTACTGTATTAACCTTCGTCGCATATTGAATTCCAAGTTGCATGTAATTAATGCTAATATCATCAAACCGATACCCAAGTGCACGAACTGCTTGAGAACTGAAAATACCTTGGAAACGAAGATTATGAATGGTATAAAGTGTTTTCGTATCATAATAAAATGGATCTGCATAATAACGTTGATGCATAAAAAATGGAATTAATCCCGTTTGCCAATCATTAGTATGAATGACATCTGCTTGAAAGTTAATATTTTTTAATAATTTTAATGTGATTTCACAAAACATCGCAAATTGATAATCACGATCATCATTTTCATAAATTGAATCACGATTTGAAAAAAGTGGTTCAAATATTAAATAATATTTAACACCTTCTGATTCAACACAGTTAATCCAGAACGTTTTTCCCATTAACTCTACATTCGTTACCCAATAAGCTCCCTGAAGTAATCCTTCAGGAATTTGCTTATAGGCTGGCAAAATGACACGAACATCATGTCCAAGTTTAGCTAATGCTTTCGGTAAGGCATAGGCAACATCAGCTAATCCTCCCGTTTTAATAAACGGATATACTTCAGAGGATACAAAGGCTACTTTCACCAGTTATGCCTCCTTAGACGGACGGATTGTTCGACCACATGTAATGATTTGTTCATTAAAATCGTTTGCTTCTGCATGAGGGAAAATACGAACATTTCGTTCAATAATTGTCCCTTCTGGAATACATACACCCTTACCAATAACATTTAATCCACTTGATAAAACATTTGGTTTTTCTTCATTTGGACAATGTACTTTTCCTCGTCCAATGATTGAACCTTTTCCAATGACAACATTTTTATCAATGATCGCTCCATCAATGATACACCCCTCTTCAATCACTGTATCATTCATGATAACACTGTTTCGAACGATTGCATTTGGATGAATATGTACCCCTGGACTAATAACACATTTTGTAACAGATCCTGCGATAATCGATCCATTAGAGATTAAACTTTGGCATACTTGCGCCTTTGAACCAAACTTAGCTGTTGGTTTTTCCTCACTTCTTGTATGAATAACCCAATCTTTGTCATACATATCTAATTGAATTTTATCAACCGTTGTTGTTAATTCTAAGTTTGACTCCAAGTAAGACTCATAAGTTCCTACATCTTTCCAATAGCTATTAAAACGATAAGAATACACATTTCCATGATGAATTAAGTGAGGAATAACATCACCACCAAAATCTAATCCTGTTTTTTTCAACTCTTGTAAAGTATTAATTAAAACATCTGTTGTGAACACATAAATCCCCATTGAAGCTAAATTACTTTTTGGCTCTGCTGGCTTTTCTTCAAACTCAATAATGCGTCCATTTTCATCATCTGTTAAAATTCCAAAGCGTGAGGCTTCTCTAATATCCACTTCTTGAGCACAGACCGTTACATCTGCTCCCGTTTTAATATGTTGATCGATTAAAGGACGATAATCCATTTTATAGATATGGTCACCCGATAAAATCAACACATAATCAGGATTTTTACGTTTAATATAGCTAATATTTTGATAAACAGCATCTGCTGTTCCAGTATACCATTCATCAGATGACAATCCTTCACATGGTTGTAATAGCGTCACCCCTGTATTTTTACGGTCAAAATCCCACGCTTGTCCAACCCCAATATGTTCATTTAATGATAATGGTAAGTATTGAGTTAAAATTCCAATATCATATATTTCTGAATTTGAGCAGTTACTCAAAACGAAGTCAATAATTCTGAATTTCCCTGCAAATGGAACACTAGGCTTAGCTCTTCCTAATGATAAAATATCAAGTCTTGATCCTCGTCCTCCGGCTAAAATCATGGCTAATGTTTTCATTTAATAATCCCCCATTCTTCCTTGCAATATTTCGGCCATCTCTATTTCTTTTTTATCATTTCCTCCATGACCCTCTTTATTACCTCATAATCCTAACACGACTAAACGTTTGATTTTAGCGTCTTTTGTCAGATGATTATTAATTCATATTATTTTTTAGTAACCCGTTACACACAAACTATATGAAAGCGGTTTATTTTTGGTTTTTATTTGTTTTTTGTAGTTTTTTGTTCACCTTTGTCGTTTTATTATGCGATACATTGCCCTAACAAAATAATTCTCAATACATAAACATTCTACGTTTCCTTTCTAATATATCCTTTAAGTCTGAGACCATCTTGGCTATTTTCTATCCTGTTTTATAAAAGCTTCACCTTCGATTAGACATAAAAAAACAGGTCAGATTAACTGACCTGTTTCATCTATATTATTCGTTTGTTTCAATTGCTTCTTCTGAATAGTCAAGAGCAGCCATACGTTCTAATTGACGATAACGACGTTGTGCTTCTTTTCTATTTTCATCTAATAAGCGTTGTGCATGCTCAGGGTTGATTTTTGTAACTTGAGCATAACGAGCTTCACTCATTAAGAAGTCTTGATATTTATCCCAGTTTGGTGCTTTAGAATCGATTGTTAATGGGTTTTTACCTTGATCGATTAATTTTGGATCAAAGCGATATGTTGGCCAATATCCACATTCTGTTGCTAATTTAGCTTGAGATTGGCTATTAGCTAATCCACCCTTAATACCGTGAGCGATACATGGTGAGTACGCTAAGATAATTGATGGACCTTCATGAGCTTCTGCTTCCATGAATGCTTTTAATACTTGAGCTTGGCTAGCACCATGAGAAATTTGAGCAACATATACGTGTCCATAAGACATTGCAATCGCTGCTAAGTCTTTTTTCTTACCTGATTTACCAGCCGCAGTAAATTTAGCAATTGAAGCGGCACGAGAAGATTTAGATGATTGTCCACCAGTATTTGAGTAAACCTCTGTATCTAATACTAAGATGTTAACATCTTCATTATTAGCGATAACGTGGTCTAATCCTCCATAACCGATGTCATATGCCCATCCATCTCCACCTACAATCCAGTTAGATTGTTTAACGATGTAATCTTTTAAGTCTAAAATTTCTTTAACTGCTTCATTAGCTGATGAAGAAATAGCAACTTCTAATTGTGGTGCTAATGCTTTTGTTACTGAACCATTATGACGGTTATCTAACCATTTCGTAAATAATTCTGCTAATTCAGCTTCTACGTTTTCCATATTTTCTTCCATGATGATTCCAATACGGTTACGTAATGTCTCAGCAGCCACATGCATACCAAATCCGAATTCTGCATTATCTTCGAATAATGAGTTAGCCCATGCTGGTCCTTCTCCATTAGCATTTGTAGTATAAGGTGTTGCTGGGAATGAACCACCATAGATTGATGAACATCCTGTTGCATTGGCAATTGTCATACGATCACCGAATAAACGAGTCATTAATGTTAAATATGGAGTTTCTCCACATCCAGCACATGCTCCAGAGAATTCGAATAATGGTTGAGCAAATTGAGCACCTTTAACTGTTGTTTTTGGTAATAAATCATCTTTATAAGTTACTTTATTGAAGAAGTAGTCAGAACGTTCTGCTTGTCCTGCTTCTAATTCTTCACTAATTGGAACCATAACTAAGGCTTTATTTCCTTTTTTACCTGGACAGATATGTGCACAAACTTCACATCCTGTACAATCCAGTGTTGAAACTTGGATACAATATTCTAATCCATCTAATCCTTTTCCAATCGCTTTTAATGTACGTGTTCCTTCTGGAGCTTGTTCTTTTTCTGCTTCAGTCACTAAGAATGGACGGATAACAGCATGAGGACAAACGAACGCACATTGATTACATTGGATACAGTTTTCTTCAATCCATTTTGGAACGAAGTTTGCAATCCCACGTTTTTCATAAGCCGCAGAACCATTTACCATTGTTCCATCAGCATAATCAACGAATGCTGAAACTGGTAAATTATTTCCATCATTATGATTAATTGGATCAGCAATTGTTTTTACGAAGTGTGGTCGAGTTTCATCAACATGAACTTCTTCGTCTGTTAAGTTGGCCCATGCTGGGTCTACTGTTAACTCAACTAATCCCTCTGCTCCTTTATCAATAGCAGCGAAGTTCATTGAGATAATTGCTTCACCTTTACGTGAATATAATTTTTCAACATATTTTTTCATTAATGTTTGAGCTGTTTCATATGGCATGATTTGCTCATTTAATTTGAAGAATGCAGATTGCATGATTGTATTAGTTCGACGTCCTAATCCAATTTCTTTAGCTAATGTTACGGCATCAATTAAGTATACTTTCGCATTTTTCTCTGCTAATTGTTTTTTGAAACTATTTGGCCACATTTCAACGATTTCTTCTTTAGAGTGAACAGTATTTAATAAGAATGTTCCTCCTTGACGTAATCCACTAATCATATCGTATTTACCAATGTATGTATCCATTGAACAAGATACGAAACTTGGAGTTGATACTAGATATGGAGCACGGATCACATCTTTACCAAAACGTAAATTAGAACGTGTTAAACCACCTGATTTTTTTGAATCGTATGCAAAGTATGCTTGTGCATATAAGTCAGTATTTTCTCCGATGATTTTAATTGTATTTTTATTAGCTCCGATTGTCCCATCAGATCCTAAACCGAAGAATAAAGCTTCTGTTACGTGATCTTCTAATACCATGATTTCTTTATTAATTGGTAATGATTTGAATGTTACATCATCGACAATACCAACTGTGAAATCATCTTTTTGTTCTCCAGCTAAGTTTTCATACACTGCTAAAATATGTGAAGGTGTTGTATCTTTTGAAGATAAACCGAAACGTCCTCCAATAATTTTTGGTGCATTTTCACGACCATGGAAGATTGAACGTACATCTAAACATAATGGTTCACTTGGTGCTCCTGGTTCTTTTGTACGGTCTAATACTGCAATACGTTCTACTGTACTTGGCAATACTTTGAAGAAGTATTCAGAACTAAATGGACGATATAAGTGAACTGTAATTAAACCAATTTTACGTCCTTCAGTTTTAATTAAATAATCAATTGTTTCTTTAATTGTTTCTGTAATTGATCCCATTGCAACGATAATATCTGTTGCATCTTCTGCTCCATAATACATAAATGGTGCATAAGGACGACCTGTAATTTCAGAAATTTTTTCCATATAATCTGCTACAATACCAGGAACTGCATCGTAGTATTTATTTTGTACTTCGCGTGTTTGGAAGTAAACGTCGTCATTTTGTGCTGACCCTTTAGTTACTGGGTGGTTTGGGTTAATCGCACGTGAACGGAATTCACGAACTTTGTCATAATCTAATAATTTTCCTAAGTCCTCGTAATCCATTACTTCAACTTTTTGAATTTCATGTGAAGTACGGAATCCGTCAAAGAAGTGTAAGAATGGAACACTTGATTTGATAGCTGCTAAGTGAGCAACCCCTCCTAAGTCCATCACTTCTTGAACTGAGCTTGTTGCAAGCATCGCAAATCCTGTTTGACGTGCTGCATAAATATCTTGGTGATCCCCAAAGATTGATAATGCTTGTGCAGCAAGAGCACGAGCAGAAACATGGATAACGCCTGGTAATAATTCCCCTGCGATTTTATACATGTTAGGAATTTTTAATAATAAACCTTGTGATGCTGTATATGTTGTTGTTAAAGCCCCAGCTTGTAAAGAACCATGAACGGTACCAGCTGCCCCAGCTTCAGATTGCATCTCAACAAGCTTAACTGGCGCACCAAATAAGTTCTTTTTACCTTGTGAAGCCCATAAATCTGTATATTCTGCCATTGGAGTCGAAGGCGTAATTGGATAAATTCCCGCTACTTCTGTAAAAGCATAAGAAACATATGCAGCTGCCTGACATCCATCCATTGATTGGAACACTTTAGACATAACATTAACCTCCCTGATTTTAATACATTTTGTAATATATACACGATACAATTATACTATACCTAACACTAATCAACAACGAAAGCAAAATGCTTTTATTTCATTTTTATACATTTAATACCATACCGCATAAACGTTAGTCACAAACCTATTTACTAACCTTTATTCCAGCTAATATCATCAAATTTTGATTTAAAACATTATAACTTTTCATAATCAATTAAATCTCGGTTACAGTTATAGTATACCTAAACTCTTAAAACTATCAAAGGAATATGCTTTAAAATAAAAACATTTAAACATTATAATCAAATACGACTCGTATTTACTATAATCTTGATTAGTTTGTTTCGTTTAACTTTTTTATATACAAGTCTTTTTTCTCATAATGAGTATGTAGTAACTCATGAGCTAAATGACTGTTTGGTGTTCCTAAATATTCTGCATATACGTTTTGAATCACAGGATTTTCATGCGATTTTCGAATGACTTGGGCTTTATCATCTTCATAAAGAGCTTTTGCTCGTTCTTCTCGTATATCTAATCCTTTATTAAATAAGTGAGCTGGAATATGAGGTTGTCCTCCTCCAGCAACACATCCGCCACTACATCCCATCACTTCAATAAAATGGTAAGGTTTATCACTCGTTAATAACTGATTCACTGTTTCAAGCGCTTGTTTTCCACCATGAATAACTGCTACATTCAAAGTTAAATCGCCAACGGTTAAGGTTGCCTCTTTAACGCCTTCAACACCGCGTACTGCTTCATATTCAATTTGTTCTAAAGATTGACCACTTAATACATCTGCTGCTGTTCTTAAGGCCGCTTCCATTACACCACCTGTTGCCCCAAAAATAGTTCCAGCACCACTATATTCACCAAGTGGTTGATCAAATGTTTCATCTGGTAATGCATTAAAATCTAATCCATACATGCGAATCATTCGAGCCAATTCTCGCGTTGTGATGGATGCATCAACATCCGCTATTCCATTAACCGCTAATTCTTCACGTTTTAATTCAGTTTTTTTAGCTACACACGGCATAACAGAAACACAATAGATCGATGATTTATCAATATTATTTTTTTCTGCCCAATAAGACTTTAAAATAGCTCCAAACATTTGTTGTGGTGATTTACAAGTCGAAAGATGTGGTAAGACATCTGGCATATATTGTTCCGCCAATCGAATCCATCCTGGAGAACAAGATGTAATCATTGGAAGGACTCCTCCCTGTTGAATTCGATTAACCAATTCATAAGCTTCTTCCATAATCGTTAAGTCAGCACTAAAGTTTGTATCAAAAACTTTACTGCTTGGTCCTCCAATACGACGAAGTGCAGCCGCAATTTTTCCAGTTACACATGTTCCAATTGGTAAATTAAATTCTTCTCCAAGTGCTGCGCGAACAGCAGGGGCAACTTGAAAAACAACCATTTTATTTGGATCGTTGATAGCTTCAACAACTTGATTAATATTTGAATGTTCTTGCAATGCGGCGGTTGGACAAGCGGCAATACATTGTCCACAATGAATGCAACCTGCGTCATCCATACATGCTTCAAACGCTGGACCGATATAAGTTTTGAACCCACGTTGATTAAAAGCTAAAACCTCAACCCCTGCTTTTTCACGACATGCGGCAACACAACGTCCACATAAAATACATTTTGATGTATCACGCACAATTGAATATGAATCATCTCGATAAATCGTTTCTCGACGTTCCCCTTTAAAATGACGACCCGTACATCCTAAATCATTTGATAATTGTTTTAGTTCACAGTTATGATTTCGCACACAAGTTGTACACTCGACATTATGATTAGCAAGTAGTAACTCAACCGTCATTCTTCTTGAATCTAACACTTTACTTGAATGAGTGTGAACCTTCATTCCCTCCGAAACTTTCATATTACAAGCCGTCACAAGCGAACGAGCCCCTTCTACTTCAACCACACACACTCGACAAGCACCTGTTTCATTTAAATCTTTTAAAAAACATAAGGTTGGAATTTTAATTCCCGCTTCGCGTGCAGCTTCTAAAATCGTATAATGAGACGGAACTTGCAAAGCTATTCCATTCATTGTGAGATTGACTAATTCCATTTCTAATCCCCCCTATCGCTTTACAATTGCACTAATTTTTGGTGGACAAGTAGCCATACAAGCCCCACACTTAATGCAATCTACTTTATTAATCACATGACGACGACGTCCTGTTTTTTCATTCACTACTTCACCAACCGGTTTAATACATGATGCTGGGCAGGCTTTGGCGCACATTCCACATCCAATACATTTATCGGTAATAAAGTATTCTAATAACTTCGTACAAACCCCTGATGGACAGCGTTTATCAACAACATGAGCTAAATACTCATCCTTAAAATGAGAGAGTGTTGATAGAACTGGATTGGGTGCTGTTTGACCGAGTCCACATAAAGAACTTGATTTAATATATTCTGCTAAATGTTCTAACTCATCTAAATCGGAAAGCTCACCTTTTCCTTCGGTAATTCTATTTAAAATTTCCATCATGCGTTTTGTTCCTTCACGACAAGGTGTACATTTTCCACATGACTCATCACATGTAAAATCTAAATAAAACCTTGCGATATCAACCATACAGTTATCTTCATCCATAATAATCATTCCACCTGATCCCATCATAGATCCAAGCTTCACTAAATTATCAAAGTCAATTTCTGTATCTAACAGTTCTTCTGTTAGACATCCTCCTGATGGTCCTCCAGTTTGTGCAGCTTTAAATTTTTTACCGTTTGGAATCCCTCCTCCAATACCGTAAATCACTTCTTTTAATGTTGTTCCCATTGGAATTTCAACTAATCCGGTGTTGTTAATCTTTCCACCTAAAGCAAAAACTTTTGTTCCTTTTGATTTTTCAGTCCCAATCCTTGCGAACCACTCTCCACCTTTTAAAATAATGAGTGGAACATTGGCATAAGTTTCAACATTGTTTAATAACGTTGGTTTTCCCCATACCCCTTTAACAGCTGGAAATGGTGGTCTTGGCCTTGGCATCCCGCGTTTTCCTTCAATTGATTCAATTAAAGCTGTTTCTTCACCGCAAACAAAAGCTCCCGCACCTAGTCGTAACTCAATATCAAAATTAAAATCTGTTCCGAAAATTCCATGACCAAGTAATCCATATTCTCGTGCTTGTTCAATGGCAATGCTTAACCGTTTAACAGCAATCGGATATTCAGCGCGAACATAAATATATCCTGTATCAGCCCCGATAGCGTATCCAGCCAAAGCCATTGCTTCCAAAACTGAGTGTGGATCTCCCTCTAAAATAGAACGATCCATAAAGGCTCCAGGATCCCCTTCATCTGCATTACAGGCCACATATTTTTTATCTGATTTTGATTTATAAGTAAACTCCCATTTAAGACCTGTTGTAAAACCACCACCACCACGGCCTCTTAATCCTGATTTTTTAACTTCTTCAATGACTTGTTCTGGTGTCATTTCAGTCAAAGCTTTTCCTAAGGCACGATATCCATCATGTGCAATATACTCATCGATATTTTCTGGGTTAATATTCCCACAATTTCTCAGAGCAACCCTTGTTTGTTTGGCATAAAATTCTACTTCATTAACTGCTTTAATTTCACCTTCTTCTAAAGCTTCTTTGAATAAAAGATCTTTAATAATACGACCTTTTAATAAGTGTTCTTCTGCAATACGTACTGCATCGCTAACTTGAACTTTAGAATAGAACGTTCCTTCTGGATAAACGATAACGATAGGTCCAGCTTCACAAAGACCAAAGCACCCAGTCATAACCACTTGTACCTCTTTATCAAGTCCTAACCGTACAAGATGATTAACAAGTTCATGTTTAATTTCCTTTGATTTTGATGATGTACAACCTGTTCCCCCACAAATCAAAACATGTGACCGATAAAACTGCATCTATACCCCTCCTTCTATTTTTTACTAGTTCGTCACTGCACCAATTGTATATTCTGATACGATGTTTCCATTAACTAAATGTTCTAAAACTACTTTTTTAACTTTTTCAGGTGTCATATGAACATAAGTTGTTTTCCCAAATGCATCAAAAACATCAAACATCGGCTCATATGTACACATTCCAATACATCCTGTTTGAGTAATCACGACATGTTCAAGATGTCTTTGATTCACTTCATTAACTAATTCATTCAAAACAGGACGTGCCCCTGCTGAAATACCGCAAGTCCCCATTCCAACAACCACACGAACTTCTTTCCCTTCATGATCGCGCAATTGTAAATTCTTTAAGGTTTTTTCACGGATTTCTTCTAATTCCTTTAAAGTTTTCATATCAGAACCCCTTTACTATTAGTAAGTTGTGAAGGCAAAATCCCCTTCTTTTAATTCTTTATTAATCCAATTCATCACCTCTTGATGATTAATCGGTAAATCCTTGATCACTTCTTTCACAAGTTGTGTAGAAAATAAATAGTCTAACTCATCATTTTGATGCTCATAGATAAAATCAATGTTTGGTTCTAAATAAATTAAAGATGCAATCGTATTATGAATCTCACCAAAAGGAGGTCGATCAATATGACTAAGTTTGATTGTACTCCTCACTTCAGTCCCAACCCCGATTTCAGATTGAATGAAGACGTCTCCCTCACATCTTGAAGACATCGCCATTAAAAGGGGAATCCCAAGTCCAACTTTTCGGGTCGTACGGGTTGTAAAAAATGGATTTTTAACTTGCTCTAACATCTTTTGACTCATGCCACATCCATTATCTTTAATGACCATGATGAGTTGATCATTTTTTTTAGATTCAATGAACTTAATTTCGATGAGTGTTGCCTTTGCACGAATCGAGTTCATTGTTAAATCTAATAAGTGTAAGGAAAGATCTCTCATTTCTCCTCCTTCTTAACATAAGAAAAAAAGTCGAAGCGAGACTTATTTTCTAAAATTATGACATTTTCAGCTTCACTGATATCGCCTAATTGATGGGCATCAGAATTAATAAAAACTAAATAGTCTCCCCATTTAGGCGAGGCTTTATCTTTTTTTAAAACGTAGGCATTTAATTCAACACCATCAATTAATAAATCTGGAGGAATGAACCCTAGGTTTGTCAAAATACTGTGTTCTCTTTTATTCAGATGCGCAGCTATGACAACACCTCCTATTTCATGGACCAATTTAATAACATCTTGAATCGTTAGCGTGGTCGATTGAATTAACAGTGGTTTAACCCTTTCAATCACTTCATCCTTTTCATTCATGACCCACTGAGTTCCAAAAAATTCAGGACGATTTTCAATCATCCCTAGATGTTTTTCAGTAACTTCCCCTATTTTCATCATCGCTTCTAAACTATCGGTATAGCAAAGTAGGTGTACTCCTTCAATGGTCTCAATTTCAATACCTGGAATAAATAAGATATTCTCTTTTTCACAAATCTTAGCAACTGGTCCCATATTTTTGACACTATTATGATCGGTCAGTGAAATCATATCGAGACCTTTAATTTTAGCCATTAAGACAATATTATTTGGGGTCATAGACTCATCAGCACAAGGTGATAAGGCCGAATGAATATGTAAGTCATAGTACAGCTTCATTCTTTAACTTAACGACAGTAATGCTTGAATCATTTCAACTGCACTACTATTTGTTTGCATCAATGCTATCTTGTGCTCTTTTGCTAATTGAATGGTTTCTTCTGGGATTTTAACCCCTTCTAAAACAATAACCCCACTTAATTCTAAAAGACTTGCAATTGCAATCACATTAGGATGAGCTTGAACGGTTAGCCATAACTGGCCTTTTTTCGCTTTTCCCATGACAAAGCTCAATAAATCACCAATATAAAAGCCTTCAACCTGTGTTATTTCTAAATCTTCACCACAAATTAATGTTAATCTTGAATCTAATAAAACTTGACTAAGTGTCAACATTATCACCTCTTTTTTTCTGTGTTAAAACAATACAATCCTCTAATCGTTTTAATCCAGCAACAATATCTTCCGCCAAAGCTCGACAAGAAGGTGACCCACATGCACAACAATCAATATTTGGGAGCTGATGATAGATGTCATTAATCTGTTGTAATTTGACTAATGAAGTAAAGAAATCATCATCTAATTTTGAAATATCAAAATGCTCTAATTCACTTTCAAATACCCAATCATAGGTATCAGACAATTCTTTTAGCATTTGTTTTTCCAACGAATCTGAAGGAATCACACTTTTGACGAGACGATTAATTTTACTCTTAGCAATGAATGGATTTTCAAGTGTGAATGTCCCTCCAACACAGCCACCTACACATGCATAACACTCTAAAACATTGATATGATTCAATTGCCCCATATCTAATTTTTCTAAAATTTCAACCACTTGATTCATTCCATCAACAGATAAACAATCAATTAATTGGGTAATTCTTCTAATCCCACCTACTTTAGCACATAAAATTCCGTTTAAAGAAACCGTGTGATTCAGCGTTTGAGGCGGATCATTTTCAATATGCTTTAAAATATCTTTGAAAATAGTTGAAAGTAAAAAGACGAAATTAATATTAGATTCCTTTTTACCGATCGGTTGTTTTATTTCCATATAATTAGCTAAACATTCGCTGATATAACTAATTCCGACTTCATCTGGATTCATCTTTAGTTGCTTTGCATACCTTTTTCGAATTAACTTGGCACAAATTTCAATTGGAAAATCAAATGGAACAAGATGATGATTCAAATCAGAATACTTAACTTGAATAAGTTTGACCACACTGGGACAGTGCGTCAAAATATATGGCATATTAGACAGCTTGCAACTTGTCACATAAGATTCAATTTTTTCTCCTACACATTCATAAACAATTGAACTATCAAAAACAGCATCGAATCCAATATCATATAACGTTTGGTACACAATATTTAAATCTTCTAAATCTTTTATCATGCCATAAATCGCAATCGGTAAAATAGCCACATTAAACGGATATTGATTTAATTCTTCTAATCGCTCTTTTTTTAAGTCAAAGGCATGAACATGGCAAGTTGTAAAACATGCTCCGCAATTCACACACTTTTCTTCTATTAATTTGACTTTTCCATTGACAATTCGAATTGCTTCCGTAGGACAAACACGCATACATCGTGTACAACCGATACAATCATCAAAGTTTATTTTAATGCGATGATTATATCCTTTCATTTCATTAACCTCCTAACTAGGAATGAAATATGTCATACGAATAAATGTTCCGCCATTCGATGATTTAATTTCAAACTCATCTGAATGTTTTTTCATATTCGGCAATCCCATTCCGGCACCAAATCCCATTTCACGGGCTTTTTCTGATGCAGTCGAAAAACCCGCTTTCATCGCTAAATTAATATTTTCAATGCCTGGACCTTGATCAATAGAATATAGATGAATAGCTGAATTTGAAATTTCTAATTCAATGTCTCCACCCAGTGAGTGAATGACTAAATTAACTTCTGCTTCATAAGAGCAAATGACAATTTTCCGAATCAGTTCTCTAGACAACCCAAGCTGAGACAAGTATTTTTTAATTTCACTCGATACTTTTCCTGCATTCAAAAAATCATCTGCTTTTACTTTAAACACAAATCGTATATTATTCTTCATTTAGCCACCCTGCCATTTCATCAGACTTGTAATCCAACTAATCCCTCTTGATATAAAATTCCACTTGCTTCATACATCGTTAAATGCGTTCCTAGTAAAATCATATGATGATGTTTAGCTAATTCAATCATCTCTTGATTGGGTTGCTTTCCTCTTACAAATACAATGTACTTAATATCTAACATTTCAGCTGTACGTAGGGTCTGTACATGAGCAAGACCAGTAATCAATAAAATATCTTGATTAACATATGCCAAAACATCACTCATCAAATCGCAGGCAAAAGCACTCTCAATCTCATCATCTAATTGAAATTTAGTGAAGCACTTTGCATCTAGAAGACTCATAATCGTTGATACTTTCAACAATGTTCCCCCATTTCTACCTTCTAAAAAATACAACGCTTACATAATTGAATAATTCACTAGTTGTATTTTTTAAGAATACTAGATACTTGTGAAGCATCCATCTTTCCGTAAACATCGTCATTAATTGTAATAACCGGTGCTAGTCCACAAGCACCAATACATCTTGTAGCTACCAATGAAAATTTTCCATCTGATGTTGTTTGTTCAGGTTCAATCCCTAATTCCTCTTTGAATTTCTGTAAAATTGCTTGAGCACCTTTTACATAACAAGCTGTTCCTAAACAGACCCCGATCACATTTTCACCTTTTGGTTCAGTTGAAAATTGAGAATAAAAAGTCACGACCCCATGAATTCTTGAAACTGAAATCCCAGTGCGATTTGAAATAAACTTTTGAACTTCTAATGGAATGTAACCAAAAATATCTTGCGCCTCATGTAAAATTGGCATCAACCCTTCCGTCTCACTTAAATGTGATTGAATAAACACATCTAGCTTATTGAAATTCTCTGATGTTAAGCTTGTATGTTCCATAATAACCTCCCCTTTATTTTGGATTTCAAGGAGATTATACGATACCCCCTATTGCTTTGCAATGTGCCATCCACGTATTAATAATATTTATTTTTTCATTCTGTAATATTTCACACAATCTCTGTTTGTAATCGTTTTATACTTCCATTTTCCCACTCTTAAATGTCGAAAGAACATGCCTTTATAATTAAAGTCCCTTTCCCATCAAAAGATACCATTTAAAAACACAATCAATAGGATCATTTCCTTTGTTCAATTTAACATTTTCTTATTTTAAAGTATAAGGTTATGATGATTGTCAGACACTATATTAGGCGTTACCTTTTACAAAAAAAGAGACTTAACTTTCGTTAAGTCTCTTCCTCACCACCCTCTTCTGTCCCATTCTAATAGAAAACAATGGTGATATTTTCACTTCACACTTTAACCATTTACAAATTTTTTCGTATTTATATCGTTAGCAACCTAGTCCAACACCACAGCAGCATCCGATGATTACTAATAAAATAAATAAGACTAAAATAAATGCAAAATTATTTCCACACATAACTAACTCGCTCCCTTAATAATCACTAATTTTTTGTTCTTTTAAGAAAAGAACACTGAAACCTTTTTATCTAGGAATTAATTTAAAGCCTGATTAGAAAGCTCCAAATCCGCATCCACATCCGCATGCAATAATCACTAATAAGATGAATAAGACTAAAATAAATGCACAGCTATTTCCACACATAACAAGTTCGCTCCCTTAATAATCACTAATTTTTTGTTCTTTTTAAGAAAAGAACATTGAAACTTTCTTTATCTAGGAATTGATTTACAGCTTAATTAGAAAGCTCCAAATCCGCATCCGCATCCACATCCGATGATAACTAATAGGATGAATAATACTAAGATAAATGCACAACCATTACCGAACATTAATCTCAACTCCTTTCAAATTTCCCACTAAGTTTCCTGAGCTAATATATACTATGGTAAATTCATAATTTGGTTTATGTTTTTACCGAAATTCCACAAAAACCTACCAAAAATATATTGTTACCCATTTTGAAAAATGCTATCATTAAAAACGTTATAATATACCAATTAAGAGGATGTGAAAGTGATGAAAAAGTACTTCGCTGCAGCAGCCGCACTAGCCGTAACCTTAACGTTAGGTGCCTGTTCAAATAAAGATGAAGTGAGCATTAAATTACCAAATGGTAACGAGAATTTTATTACATCAGATGTATACAACGTAACTAAGCAAGAATTATTCAATGACATGGTTGAAACTGGAGGAATTGTAGCTCTACTTAATCAAGTGGATTACGATGTTTTATCAACAAAATATGAGATTGATACGACTCAAATTGATCAAATGATTGACATGTATAAATCAATTTATTCCGACTTCGATCAATTCTTAGCTCTTCAAGGATTCAATTCTGAAGAGGAGGTTCGCGAATATTTAGCATTAAATTTATATCGTGAAGCTGCTGTTAAAGCATCAATTACTGTAACAGATGAAGAAATTCAAGCGCGTTACGACGAAACATATAAAAAAGAGGAAACAACAATTGAGGAATCTTCTTCTGAAGCAACTACTGATGAAACAACAACTGAAGAAGCTACAACTGAAGAAATTCCAACGCTTGATGAGGTAAGAGATTCAATTACAGAAACATTAGTAAAAGAAAAAATGACAGATGAAGTTGTTGTAGCTGCCCTTGCTAAAGAGCGTGAGGATGCTGGATTTACAATCTATAATACGTTCTTACAAGATCAATACAAAGAAATCTCTTCAACTTATACTGAAAACAAAACTAAGAGTGATTTAATCGCTAAAACAAATGAAAAAGAATATACTGTTGAAGACTTATATAATGAATTAGTTCCTGCCTATGGATTATCAACTGGAATCTCAATCCTTGATACTCATCTATTAGAAGATAAATACTCTTATGATGAGAAAGAGGTTAAAGCTTTAATCGATGAGTTTAAAGTGAACTGGGGAAGCAACTACTATGCTTATATGGCACAATACGGATTAATGAACGATGAGGAAATCTTCAATTACTTCAAACTTGCTGCCTTACAAGATGCTGCTTTCGCTGCTGAATACCCAATTACTGACGAACAATTACAAGCCGCTTATAATGAATACAAACCAAATATTAGCGCTCGTCACATCTTAGTAGAAGATGAAGAAACAGCTAAAGATTTAATTGCACAATTAGATGCTGCCGAAGATAAAGAAGCTAAATTCGAAGAATTAGCAAAAGAATATAGTAAAGATGGTTCAGCATCAAATGGCGGAGATTTAGGATCATTTGGAAAAGGTCAAATGGTATCTGAATTTGAAAATGCCGCATTTGCTTTAAACGTTGGTGAATACACTGAAGAACCCGTTAAAACACAATATGGATACCATGTTATCTACAAATATGCAGAAGATGAAAAGCCATCATTCGATGATTTAAAAGATGAATTAGAAACAACAATTCGCTCTGAAGAATATACTCAATTAAAATTAGAAGCGATTTTAATTAAATATCGTACAGAAGCAAATGTTAAATTCACAGATGAATCAGTTCAAAAACGTTATGATGCAATCGTAGCTAACATTCAAGATTCTTTATCTGCTGAAGAAGGAACTGATAACACAACAACTGAAGAAACTGCTACTCAATCATCAGATGATGTAACAACTGATGATGTAACAACTGATGAAGGAACAGACGCTTCTGATAACACAGAAGAAGCCGCTGAATAAAAAAAAGACTGAGAAGAAATTAAATCCTTCTCAGTCTTTTTTTATTTGTGTTTATAAAAACGGCGATTATCGAGCATAGGAACCCGTTCACTCATTTGAGAAATTTCGCAAGTTTTAAAAGCCGTCTCAAGAGCCGTCATTTTCGCAGAAACAACATCTAAGTAATGAACTAATTCTGCTTCTGCAATCATTGGTTCTTTTGGTGATCCCCATTCTAATTTACCATGATGTGCAATTATCATATGTTTTAATAAGATAGATTCTTCTCCCTCGCACTCTAGTTCTTTAGACATTTCATCAATGAGTGACACCATCATGCTGATATGCCCCACCATTAACCCTTCTAAGGTATATTCCGTGCTGACAAGATTTTCACATGTCATTTCAAATAATTTCCCCATATCATGTAAAATAATACCTGCATACACTAATTCTCGATTCAGCATCTCATACATGTCACAATACACGGCTGCGATTTTCAACATTTCATAGACATGTTGTGCAAGTCCTGAAATAAAAGCATGATGCATACGACTTGCAGCGGGATGACGGTAAAATTCAGTCTCATATTTGCTTAAAAAGGCATTTACAATATTTTTATAGTACCCCTCTTGCATTTGATTGACAAACGTTTCGATGTTGCTTTTTAAGACATCTGCTGGATAAGCAGAGGCCATGACATATTTAGAAATATCAAGATCCCCTTCTACGGGCTCTACTGTTTCGATATTGATTTGTTTTTGGGTATTATAAAGTTGAATAAGACCTTTAACCTTTACAACTTGGCCTGGATGAAATAGCGTTATTTCTTCTGGTTTAACACTCCATTTATTTGCGAAAATAGTACCCGTTTGATCAACAAATTCAAATCTTAAATATGATTTTTGCGCTGCATTTTTAGCGACGTTAACAGATTTGATTAACACTTGGATGGTTTGAACTTCTTTTACTTTTAAATCTTTAATTTGCATGGGTATCACCTATTTCTAAACTTTCAATTAGCGTTTCAATTTTCTTAGTTGCATACGTTTGATAAGAATCAATATACGTTTTTAAGTCTTTTGGATTATGAACTGACGTTCCAATTAAGTATTTACTCGAAGCTCCAACGCCAAGACCTAAAATATTTTGAGCTTCTTCCATAATTAAAATATTATAGATGCTTTCATGTCCTTCTTTGGAATACCCAATGTTCTCCATATTAGCGGAAATATTTTTCTGACGGTATAAATAATAAGGTAAATACTGTTGTTCTTTTGCAAAATCATACGTCATTCGACTCATACGTTCTAACTCTTCTTTACTTGCTGTCGTATATAACCCGCGATTTTGAGTAATTTTTGAACTACGTTTAAAGGCTAACATATGAACCGTCAATGATTCAGGTTGAAGTTCTTCGATTTGACTTAATGTATAGGCTAATTCTTTTTCTCCTTCATCAGGAAGCCCAACAATTAAGTCCATATTAATATTATCAAAATCGTATTCTTTAGCCATTTTAAATTTATCTATGACATCTTCTACCGTATGATGGCGACCAATACTGTCAAGCGTTGCTTGATTAAATGATTGCGGATTAATGCTGATACGATGGATGTCATATTCTTTTAATAATGATAATTTTTCGGGTGTAATGGTATCTGGACGTCCCGCTTCTACTGTGATTTCACGAACTTCAGAAGCATTAGCCACGTGTTCATATACCGTGATTAATAGTTTTTCAAACTGCTCTTTTGTTAAAGAAGTTGCTGTTCCTCCACCAAAGTAAATGGATGTAATTTTGAGTTGACGTTCTTTAATGAACGCTCCAACTAATTTAATTTCTTCTAGCAGTGCTTCAAGGAAGGGTTCAATCCATTTTTTGAACGGTTCTTGTGCATATGCTGGGAAGGTACAATACGCACATCGTGTCGGACAGAATGGAATTCCAATATAAAGACTAATTTCATTTTGGATGGTATGTAAGTCTGGAATAACTTTTAATTGGTGGTTCGCAACATCAAGTAATAAATTGATTTTTTCATCACTGACTAAGTATTCAGCCTGCATGTATTCTTTAATTTCTTGATCGGAATAACCTCGTTTTTTCATTCCGTGAACCAGTTTTGTTGGACGCATTCCGTTTAACAGTCCCCACGCCTGAATATGGCCGGTATGATGTTGTAATAGGAGTAAATAAACGGCTAAATAGGCATACTTACGTGTCTTTGATTCATTTGCTTCAAGTTGACGACGAATCGTTTGAACGTCTTGATTTAACGTTCCTGTGACGATTAGTTCATCTCCTTCTTTTTTTTCTTCATAATAAAAGATTAGGTCCGGCTGTTCTGATTCATTAATGGTTGAACTTGTAAAAAATGTCTGATTCAATACTTGCATGGCATTTAAAATTAGAGCATCTTCTACACCTAAAATCTTGATGTTTACTTGATTTGTCATCGTAACACTCCATTTCTCTAATAAAAAATCCTTAGCAGTGCTAAGGATTTTTCCCTATCTACTTCTGATAACCAAATCAATTGCCTCTTCTAATACTTGATTATCTTTATTCTTTGCTTCAATATACTGCTAAATACTATTTTCTAGATGATTGGCCACTGTATAACCAATGGCTCGATCAATGGCTGTTTTAGCAGCATTCATTTGATGAATAACCGAACGACAATCTTTTTCTTCTTCAATCATTCGAATCATTTCTCTATTTTGTCCTTCGACCCGTTTTAATCGATTGATGATATCTTTATCTGCTTCCATGTGGGATCTCCTTTATTTGACGATAATCGTTGTACTTAGAGGTTCTATGCTAAGCTCATTTCCAACTTCACCTAAAGAGGTTAAACCACTTTTAGAGGCATTTGCAATGATTTGTAATCCTTTTGTCATCACCGGAATTTCTACTGATCGATTTTGTGTATTGAAGAAGACATGAATTTCGTCCCATTCACCATATTCTTTAACATTTTTCAAAGTATATTCTATCACAGAATGATGATGTTGAAAAATACGAAGATGTTTTTTTACTAATAAAGAATTAGAAAATCTAAAAGCGCCATGTGCCTTTCTAATTTGAATGTATCCTCTTATCAAATCGATGCTTGATTGGTGTGATTTGGCCTCTTCCCAATTAATCGCATTAATTTCATCTGGCATATTATAGCTATTCTCAATTCCTTTTTTACTTCTAAAGAATTCTTGTCCAGACTGGATAAAAGGAATCCCTTGCGCAAAAATAACCATGGCTGTCGCTAATATTTGACGTTTTTGACGAATTTCATCACTCTCATCACCATTTGAAAGTTGCATGCGATCCCATAACGTGTGATTATCATGACATTCAATGTAGTTTATACTTTGTGAAGGTTGATAAAACATATACGTTTCTCCTTCACTTAATCCAGAACTTCCTGCTAATAATTGTTTTCCCACATTCGCATATCCAAAGTTTCCAAGTGCTAGGCCACGCTCTTGATGATTAAAAGTATGACCCTTTATATTATCTCTAAATGAGTCGTTAAAGTGTCCAATTTTAGGCATTTTATAAGCGTTGAATTTAGCTGCTTTTTGATTTTGAGGAAGTGGCGTATTCATATCCCAGCCTTCTCCATAAATCAAAATCGATGGATTTAATTCCTCACATAATTGATGAATTTCATTCATCGTATCTACATCTATAATCCCCATTAAGTCAAATCTAAACCCATCAATTCCATATTCTTCAACCCAGAATTTTACAGAGTCTAATACAAATTTGCGAACCATTAATCGATTAGTTGCTAAGTCATTTCCACACCCTGTTCCATCTGATGGCATTCCTTGATAGTCATAGCGATAAAAGTATGTTGGAACCATTGCATCAAAAGGAAAAGTGCGTCGTTCATATACGTGATTGTATACCACATCCATAATAACACCAAATCCATTTTCATGTAGTGTATTAATTAATTTTCTTAATTCATTAATACGAGCATACGGATTCGTGGCATCTGTTGAATAACTTCCTTCTGGAACGTTGTATTGAACAGGATTATACCCCCAGTTATAACTTTTTTGTGGATTTAATTCATCAACACCTTCAAAATCAAATATCGGAAGTAATTGAATATGGGTCACACCTAAATTTTTCAAATAATCTAGTCCTGTATTACTCCCTTCTAACCATTCTGTTAAGCCTAAATATTTCCCTTTATGCCTAATGAATTCATCATTAATTGTAAAATCTCTGACACTAAGTTCATAAATAATGGCATCTGTTGGTTGATTAAGTTGGGGTCTAATATCATGATTAATTGTTTCACATAAAGCGGGATCAATAATGACACTATAAGTCGCATTAGCAGTCGATGCGATGCCATATGGATCAATGGTTTCTTGTTTAACGAGATTATTTACGATTTCATAACGATAACGATATCCCTCTAAATCTTGATAAACCGTTAATTCCCAAATTCCTTTTGATCTTCGTTTCATTTTGCGATAATGCGTCACATCCTCTTCATAAAGGACTAGTTGGACTTGTGTCGCTGTTGGCGCCCATAATTTAAAGCGTGTCATTGTCTTAGAGTAAGTCGCTCCTAAATCGTCTCCAGTATAATAAAAACGCTTATCGAATTCATCTGTTCTCGCAATATAGCCTAAAAATAAATAGCTATCATTATTATAACAATCCATGACCCTATATTCTTGCCCTACTTCAACAAACCCTTGAATCGATAAAATATATTTTAGCTCATTTCCAAAATCAAATTTTTCTTCTACTTTTAACTCGAGTACTTCCTGATTCATTAGATTAACTAATCTAAAAGGTGCAATTTCCCCTCCATAATAACTCTTTGGTACTAAGATCGTAATTTTATTATATTCATCTAAGTATGATGAAAACCTTCCTTGAATATTCATTATTTCATGCCCCTCCTAACTACTATTCTTTCTATCTCATGATTCACCTTCATCTTTGACTATTTTTTATTGATTCATTCATTTCACCTGATCAAAATATAAAATAAGGCGCTTTAATATATGTTATTTTTACCCCCTAAAAATAGTACGAACTCATACATCAATTTTACCATTTTAATCTTTTATTAACAATAATTGTAATTTTTTTGAAATGTTTTTTTAATTTTTATCTGCAATTTTCTATAAAAAATATATGTTTTTTTGTCACATTTACTTCGTGCAAAAAAACATCAAAAACATTGGTATTATAATAAAAACGGATACACTAAACCTCCACATTGTTTTAAAAAATAAATAAAATTTGATAATAGCAACAATGTTTTCGCTTACTTTTTAATTGACAACTCCTATTTGTTTTTGTATGATATTACCTGAAATTAATAAATTTAAAGCGCATGCAATTCGAATATAGAACATGTCTTAAATTCACATTTTTATCAATCGTTATCTAAAAGTAAAACACACTATCGGAGGGACTATAATGAAACAAAAGAATTTCAAAAATTTTATCTTTAGAATTTTATGCTTTATCGTGGGATGCTTCATCATTCAAATTGGAGTTTCATTCTTTATCAAATCAAATACTGGAGTAGACTCAGTCACAATCTTTATGCAAGGTTTATCAAATATTCTTCACATCACGGTTGGTCAAGCAAACATGCTATTCATGGGAATTGTCTTTGTTGGTATTTTAATTTTTGCGCGTGAGTATATTCGTTTAGGAACATTCTTAGCTGTTGTTACAGCTGGACCCTTTTTAGATCTTTTAAATCAATTATTCGATCCACTTGGAATTGAATCATTACCTTTAATCGTTCGATTAGCTATCGTTGCAATTAGCTGTGTTGTTATTGCAATTGGATTCTCAATCTTAAAATCAGCTAATTTAAGTGTTGCACCAACAGACCAATTACCAATTATTATTTGCGATAAATTAAAGTGGCAATATAAATGGGTTCGTATTACATTTGATGTTATCTTGGTTGTTCTTGGATTCACGTTAGGTGGGAAATTAGGTCTTGGAACAATTATTGCAACATTATTAATCGGACCTTGTATCCAATTCTTCTTAACTCCAATTGAAACAAAAATTACGCAATTAAGTCGCGCTTAATAGTTAAAAGAGCATCTATCTCATAGATAAATGCTCTTTTTTTGATTTAAAGACAGTGTAATAAATAATTTAATTTTTTACTAATTTTCGCTCGTTCTCGGTATACCCAATTCACATCAAATATTAAATTAAATGATTTTGAAAAATTATAATAGAGATTAACTTCTTGATAATGAATCTCTAACAAATCGAGGTCTTCTGAGTGAATTTTTGGCTTAGTTAATTCGAAGTTCCCATCAACAAACACTTCCTCAATAAAGAACAACAATAAATTTAACAATTCTGGATTTGTAAAATTAATGGGGAGTTTCATCACTTTCCATTGATCGTTTTGCGATAATTTATAGGGCTTAATTTGTTCTAAAATAAATAGATAATGGCTAACATCCATTTTTTGATAATACGAAAATTCGTCATAATACATAGACCATATCGCTAACTTTTCAATCAATGGAATCCCTTTTATTTGAAGTAATAATTCCGTCGGTCCAATGATTGCTTTCTCAATCAATCGATCTTCGCACTCTAATTTTTCTTGAAGCCTCCCCAAATACTCATCGATACTCGTCACATATCCAACTTCATAGATTCCTTTCCTTCCAGCCCGACCTGCAATTTGCTTGACCTCTTGTGACGTTAACTCTCTAATATCTTCACCATCAAATTTTTTTAAACTCGTAAACACAATACGTTTAATGGGTAAATTAACTCCCATTCCAATCGCATCTGTTGTAATTAACAATTCACTTTCTCCACTACTAAACATCGAATATTGTAACCGTCTCACCTCAGGTGGCAGATCGCCATAAATGACACTGACTTTATAGCCTCGATCTTGATAATATCGTGATAGCTCCAGAACTTTTTTCTTAGAAAAAGCAATTAACGCATCTCCAGCAGAAGGATTATTCATTTGATACGGCGTCTGCTCTAGTTTCAAAGGAGTATTCCGATAATATTCTTTTATCTCGTATTCCTCACCACAATCCTCAATTAATTGAATTAATAATTTTTTTGTATTTAAAGCACCACAAATATGAATGTCTTGACTCATTAATCCTAAGATTGCTTTTGTCCAAGACGCCCCTCTAATAACATCGCCTATTAACTGAACTTCATCAATCACGGCTACATCATATAATTGATTCAAATCTAATTTTTCAATCGTACAGCTAATATGATTAGCATTCGTGACGATAATTTCTTCTTCCCCTGTTAAAAGATGACAGGGAATTTGAGACTGATTTAGATTTTCATAATTTTCTAAAGCTAGTAAACGTAAAGGTGCTAGATAAATGCCGCGCTTAGATTTTTTCAAAGCCTCGATCGCATGATAAGTTTTTCCTGTATTCGTTTCTCCAAGATGAAGATAAAACTTTCGCTTCATTTGCCTCGTTTTTTTATATTCATCTTTTGGGTTAATTGGGAGATAGCATTGAAAATCATGATTCATTAATCTAGGAAGATAAATACCTTGTAGCACACATAAAATTCCACTGTTAATAAAAGCCTCTTTGTAAGATGAGGTGAGGTCTTCAAAATTATAATCGGTTTGATTTTCTTCATTGTAATGACTTAAGATTTTTCGTGAAATATCGTTTAATAACAATACATAGTCATTATATAAAATTTCTCCCCCGTATTCTTCCATATCTGGTAGTTGTTTTAATATTTTAATTTTTTTTCGGATGAGTGCTTCCTCATTCATTAACAGATGAAGCGATGCTTTTTTGCTATTTTCTTGTAAATGTGAAAGATGTATTCGAAGTTTTTTAATTTCTTTTTCAATTCCGTGACTTTTTTTCATTAGGCACCTCTCTCACGTTTTGCCATCAAGCCTCATAGAGGTAATAAAATTCCTTACTAAATCTTATGCATGTGCCCCCTTCTTTTATCACATCAACACTCTAGTATAAGCCTATTTAAAATAAATCTTAAGTGATGAGTCTTTTAAGGTTAATAAAAAAACTACTACTTAATAAAATTAAGCAATAGTCTCCTTATTTTCAAGCATGCTGTACGGCGTCACTTTATTACGTCCTGTCGTTTTAGAATAATACATAGCCAGATCAGCAAAATGAATGCCTTCTTCCGCAGATAAAGAACCTTGTTCGTATTCATAAACGCCAAAACTAGCCGTAATTGAAGGAAAGTGCTCTTTTATTCTTTTTACGCTAAGGGTTAACAATTCTTCTCTGATTTTCTCAGCAAATACTAATGCCTTCGACTCAGTATAACCTTGCAAGAAAATAACAAATTCTTCTCCTCCATATCGTCCGATATGAATATTTGAATTAACTTTCTTTGTTAAAAGTAATCCTACTTTTTGAATCACCTCATCTCCAACTAGATGACCAAATGTGTCATTAATCTTTTTAAAGTGATCAATGTCTAACATTAAAACACAGCAGCGATCATTGTGAGCCGATTTAAGCATTTGTTCCCCTTTTTTTAGAACTTGAACTCGATTATTTAGACCTGTCAATCCATCATAACGAGCTAAGTAATTTGCCTTTTTATATAATTTAGCATTTTCAAGCGCGATAGCAATGTAAGATGCTAATATACTTAACTTGCTTAAATCACGCTCTGAGTATTGATTTTTCTCATAACTTTGAATGGTAATGTAACCTTTTACCTCATCTTGAATGAGTAGGGGACAACATAATAAGGATTGTATTCCCTTCTGAAGTAAAATGGTTTTATCTTTTTCAAGATGATAGTGTTTGTACTCTGTTAAAAGATCATGGATAATTAAACTTTTTTTATGTTTAATACAGTAGACACCTAAACTATTTTCATCATCAAGTTGGATATGCCCTGAATCCACATAGTCCCCGTCTTGCATATAGATAGCATATTTTAAACTTTCTTCTTCCTGATTTAATTCTGTTATCGCCATGACATTAGAACTAATCAAGTTAGCTAATTCATCGTGAATTCTTAATAATAGTTGCTTATAACTTAAATTCGTTGTTAAGGATTGACCAATCGATGAAATAATTTGAAGTTCATCATATAGCGTTTTAATAATTCTTAATTCATATGCAGACATTTCCTGTGTTAACTTTTTACCCCATAACTCAGTTCTAGCTAATTCTAACGTTTTTTCATGCTCATACTTAATTTCATAATAGTTTAACGCCTTTTCAAAATCATGGATTGCTTTATACAACTCAATCAATGTCCCACATAATTGTGAGAAAAAGAGTGGATCAACTTTTCGATTGGCCTGTTGATAAGCTTTTAGCAAATAATCCTCGGCTTTTTCATATCGCTTTTGTTGCAAACAGATTTTTGCCCATTCCAAATACGTCTTCATTTTTTCCTGTTTTAACTGATATTGAATCGCAATTTCTTCACTCTTTTGAAAATTCAAGTCACTTCCTACTTCATCCCCCATACTATGTAGCAGTCGTGCCTTTAAACGGAATGAATCAGCAAATGCAATCGGATAACCTAATTCATAAGATCTCTTGATTACGTCATCTAAGATGACTTTAGATTTTTTCAAATTACCCTCTACTAAACATAATTCTGCTTCCGTTTGTAAAAAAACTAACTCATTCATTTTCGTTGTGTTAATGTTTAAATAATTAACTCTTTCTTGAACTTCTCGAGCTTCTTTATATTTTTCTAATCTTAAATAATGAATCACGGTATTTCCTAAAAGATGAGCCACATATTTTGGATCTTCTAAACCTTCTGAAAGTTTAATTCCTTTTACTCCCCATTCTTGACTCTCCGTATAGAGTCCGGTGTGAAAATACACGCACATTAACGCATTACATACTGATACCATTCCATCAACTGCGTTTAAACTTTCATAAATCTGATAAGACTCTAACAAATAATCAATCGCAATATCATATATCCCATCTTCGCCACTGAACCATGCTACCACATGAAGCATGCCGGCCTGTGCTAATTTTAATTGATGTTTTTTAGTAAAGATTAAAATCTGTTCTAAATCAGATAAAGATAATTTTTTTCCACGTTTTTGATCCCCTAAAATTGACATTAGCTTTAAAATGTATGATTCATCCTGTAATAATTTATCGCAATATAATTTGATATTGTGATTCATGCTAGTCACTACGATCACTCCCTGTATCAGCCCATTTCTCTTCTATTCTCAACTAACCAAAGTTTAACACATTTTTTCTTTTGTTTTGTGTTTTACCTCCTATTTCATACATTTTATTGCATTTATTAGTAAATTATCATCATCTTTATTGATTAATCCGCCTTTTGTGTGCAAATGAACACTTTTTTTATCATTATTTTAGAGTTAAAATAGTCTTATAAGGGTTCATTGGGGAATGAATTCTTATTGAGGGTAGTGTTAGATATATATCGTTCTTTGACCATCTAGGTAAGATGGTCTTTTTTTAAATTGAAAATTAGGTAAATCTATCAGACTATGGTATGATTAAGGTAATAAATTTAACAACGAGAGGTAATTCAATATGAACTTTAAAACATTAGGTGTTAGTGATGATCTGATTCAAGTTTTAAAAAAATCTGGTATCACTTCACCTACTCCTATTCAAGAACAATGCTATCCCTTAATTAAAAATTATAAAGATGTCATTGCTCAAGCCCAAACTGGAACTGGAAAAACATTAGCATTCTTACTGCCACTTTTTGAAAATATTTCACCTGATATCGAAGCAACACAAGCTTTGATTATTACACCAACTCGTGAATTAGCCTTGCAAATTACAGAAGAAGCTAATAAACTAGCAGAAATTCGAAACATTAATGTTTTAGCCGCATATGGAGGTCGCAACATTGGTTCTCAATTAAATAAGCTAAAAAAATCAATTCATCTGATTATCGCAACGCCAGGTCGCTTAATTGATCACCTAGAACGTCAAACGATTACTTTAGATAAAGTCAAATCTGTTGTTATTGATGAAGCAGATCAAATGTTATTAATGGGATTTAGAAATGAAGTGGATCAAATCTTACGTCAAACGCCAAGAAATAGACAGACCTTATGTTTTTCTGCTACAATGGCACCAAACGTTAAACGTCTAGCGTACCGTTATTCATATGATCCAACAATGATTACGATTGAAGCTAAAAAAGTTGCTGTTGAAAGTATTAAGCAAGAATTAGTTGAAACGACGGATCGTTGGAAGGCTGATGCACTTTGTCAAGTTCTTGAAGAAGATAACCCATTTTTAGCGATTATTTTCTGTCGTACGAAACGTCGTGCTGATCAATTATTCGCTAAAATGAAGCAACGTGGTTTCAATACCCAAGTCATTCACAGTGACATTGCTCAAAATAAACGCGAGCGTATTTTAAAGTCATTTAGAGAGGCTGATTTACAATATTTAATTGCAACAGATGTAGCATCACGTGGCCTTGATATTAGTGGAGTGACTCATATTTATAATTATGATATCCCTGAAACACCAGAAACTTATATTCATCGTATCGGACGTACAGGTCGCGCTGGTGAAGAAGGGTATACTTGTTTATTCGTTGCTCCAAAAGATGACTTTGAATTAAATGCTATTGAACGTAAATTACGCTTTAATATTCCAAGACGTCATTTAAAATAATAAAAAAGAAC
>NZ_AEXQ01000115.1:0-18670 GCF_000191865.1 Turicibacter sp. HGF1 | reverse complement strand
TTTTGGCGTAGAGTCTATTTTTTTATGTTTTCGTTCATGGTCAATAAGCCATTGTTTTCGATCAAGTCCCCCTACATAGCCTGTTAAAGATTGATTAGCACCAATGACTCGATGACAGGGGATAACAATTCCAATCTTATTCTTATTATTTGCATTTCCAACAGCACGACACGCTTTAGGGTTATTAATTGAATCTGCAACATCTTTGTAGCTTACCAAACTCCCATAAGGAATCTCTGATAAAGCATTCCAAACTGACTTTTGAAATTCAGTTCCCTCTAATACACAATCAAGCTCGAATTTCACTCGCTCACCTTTAAAATATTCATCAAGTTGAATCAAAGTTTTCTTAAGAATTTCAGGTTGCACTGTTGTCTCTTGAATCTTATCCACAAACCACAATTCACGTAAAAAATGCTCATCTGTTATTATTTCAATTAAGCCAATAGGTGACTCATAATAACCAATAAATTTACTCATACTTCATCAAAACCTCCTCATATCGTGAATGTTCATTCACTGTGTTTCGAGGATTTTAAATCCTTTATTAACATAAAAACTAGTTGATTTCACATTATCTTTATAAATGCAGAGGCTTAGACGATTTATAATTGAAATAAGTGATTAAAACATGGAAAATTAAGAAAATAATCATAGGAATAATTGCTAAAAAATTACGAAGTAGGATAGCTCCTAATATAAAATAGATAACAGGAACAATGGACATGGCTAATAAAATAGTTAATGTTTTACGCCCTAAAAATAATAATCCCCACAGGAGATAATAAAAAATTAAAAATAGAGCTATAATAGACACTAAACTCATAGAAATTACAGGCTGATTGATAGGCTCAAAGAAAATTAACAAACCAATAAAAATAAATTGGGCACCATGTTCAATCATATCAAGTGTTCTATGTGAATTAGGAGACGTTTCAGAACCGAATTTTTCTGAAAATATAAAATATAAAACATTAGGTAACATGGGTAGTAAAACAAGAAGAAATCCTGCCATAGAAAAATTAAATGATAGATTCATTTTTAACTCCTTTAGTTGTGGTTATTTAGAAAAGTATTTATCAATTTGATGCATCATAGATTCTTTATTTTCATTAAACTGTTTAAAACGGTGACCGTTAGCTCCTGAAGGGTGTGGAAATCCCTTTAGGATGTGCGATTCATTTATTAAACCTTCTTGTGCTAAATAAAGTAGAACTTCTTCAACACTTTTCCCAAGAGGAATAATTAAAACAGGATCGAGTTTATTTAATTCAGTTATAAAGTTATCTTTTACATAGGACATCAACATAGGCGATTTTAATAGATTAGGTGTATGACCTGTATAATTTTTTCCTTTTACAAATACAGAATAAGGGATAAGCGATATTGTATGAAGAAGATCATCATGCTCTTCAAACAGTTCAGAAGCGTTAGTTATCCCCAATTTATCAGTTAAGTTTAATTGATTAAGAAATTGAATTAAATTTTGACGTAGGCTCCCACTAAAACGACCTGCTTTTTTACAACGATATTGAATTTCATCAAGTGATAGATTTTCTTCAAAACAGCTTCTAGCTTCAGAGATAGCCCTTGACATCTGTTCAAATCCAGGTGTAATTCCTACAATAAAAATCTTTGCTTGAGGATTTAAATATTCATTATGAGGAGCATAATAGATTTCAACAGCCCCCTGTTGTTCAATTAAAAAATCAGGCGTTAACAACTCCTCTTTCGTATACTTCTTTTTTAGGGGTAAAACTTTAATTACATTAGTAAATTGTTTTAGGTTATATTTCATTACTAAATCTCCTTTTATTCTTTTTAAATACTTCCTTACATAAACTAGCAAAAGTAGGGGAGGGATTTTATGAATTTTAAAAATGTGTGGTTTACTTTATTGTGGCGTATCTTAATTATTATTAGTACAGCCTACGGAATTTACACGGGTGTATTTCTTATAAGTGGAGAAACAAATTTTAAAATTTTATTGTATTACACGATGCAAAGCAATTTATGGTGTTTGATTTTATATAGTTATATCGTAGTTAAAATGTTATATCAGCTAAGAAAACACCAATCAATTCAAAAAAAAATATGCTCATCTTGGCTTAAAGGTGGATTAACATCGGCAATTCTAGTCACCTTTTTATTATACCAATTTATCATTATTCCGTATTGTCTTGAACATGGATCGGTTCATCAAATGTTTTCACCATCAGATATTTCGGTACATTATCTGGCACCGTTTCTCGTTTTTATTGATTTCCTTTTATTTGATCCTAAAAAACAATATAGTTGGTACACCCCATTTCAGTGGCTTAGTATCCCCATCTTATATTTCCTCTTTGTTGTCACGTGTAGTTTTATTCACGTACCTGTTCCAGAGCCCGAGCATCCATTTTTATATTTCTTTTTAGATATAGGAGACATAGGCATCAAAGGATTTAGTTTAAATATGATAAAATTGACATTGCTCTTTCTATCAGCAGGATATTTTACTGTTTTCATAAATGATATTAAAATAGGTAAAAAGTAGCCCTTGCTAATTTAAATGCATGTGATATAATCATCTCAATATCTAAACAAAGGGGAAATCAAGATGTTAAAAAAATTTGCTGCAGATGCATTAGGAATTAGTGATATTGGGAAAATTATTAGTCCAAACGACTATGATAAAGTAATGGCAGATGACTTTATTATGCATGAAGATGATGAAAAAATCTTCTTCTTAATTAAATCAAAAACAGATGAATACTGTTTTACAAACTTAGCTTTAATTCATGTCGATGGTACATCAGCTGTTAGTAGTAAACGTCTAGTGAAACGATATGATTACTATAAACATACGATTAGCCATGTTATGATTGAAACAGCAGGAACAGTGGATTTAGATTGTGAATTAAAATTTGATATCGATAATCAAGAGTTCTCAATTGATGTTAATCGTAATCAATTAGAACAACTAAAAGATATTTATAAAGCTTTAATTAAAATTTCTCATATCATCGAAGAAAATCAGGTATTATTACAAAAATCAGAACAAACATTAAACTTTGCATCCGTTGCATGTGGTTCACAACGTCAAGAAACAGGTAATTTATTAGATCAATTTGTAAAGGTAAACGAATACGCATTTAATTGGATTAAACAATCACGTGAAGCCTACATTCAAAAAGACTTTACAGAAGTATTTGAAAAATATATTAATAACTAAGAAGAGGAATCCTCTTCTTTTTTCACATTGAAAGGAAGAAGGCAATGCAATTTAAACAGATCGAATTATCAGACTTAAATATACTAGTAAAAATGTATATCGAAACATTCAATGCAGGGCCTTGGAACGATGAGTGGACAGTTGAGACGGCATCCAGACGATTAACACAAATGATTAAATGTCCAGATTCATATGGATTATTAGCGTATGTGGATAATGTTCCTGCTGGAATGATTTTAGGAGCCGAAGAACAATACTATAATGGATTAATGTTTAACATTAAAGAATTCTGCATCAATAATCAGTTGCGAGGAAAAGGGCTTGGAACAAGCATCTATGAAGAATTCGAGAAACGATTGAAGGAAAAAGGAATCAGAGAAATTATCTTACTAACATCTCCTGGGCCTCAAACAGAAGGATTCTATCACAAAAGAGGATTTGAAACATCTAAAGGTATGATTATGATGGGAAAATTAATTGGATAAATAGAAAAAAGACTGAATCGAAATAATTTCGACTCAGTCTTTTTTAATTATGAGAAATGTTTCTTTAATTCCTTAATATCATCTGCTTCAATCCATTCCTCAGTATATCCACAATTTTCACATACATAACGATGTAAACGAGCCACAATTGATAATGTCACGTTAACCATAATATTATTTCCAGTTCCATGAATTAAAACCTTACTCGAGATAAAAATTAATGATTTAAATTCACACTTAGGACAGCATTTAGTCTCTCTCATTTTATAGCTGCTTCATATACTTTGCTATATTAGCTGAATGGTCAACAATTGGTTCGAAAATAGAATACTTACATGACATAATCGTCGTTACACCAGGGCCATGTCCTGCTTTTACACAATCACTGTGCACAATAATTCCAAGTGTCATAGCACCTTTTAAGTAACCGCGACCGTACGTTGTATCACAATCCTTTAATAACACAAGATCTCCAAAACGTAAATGATGAAGCCCTAGACGTCGTACCTCATCCAAATCTCCTGTCATAATATCATAATCCCCAGAATAAGCACTATTAGCTCCAATTCCAGACCCCATTAAATAGGGGGGAATAATCGCTGATACGGGAACTTGCAACTTACCGTTGACCTCTTGTATCTGTAATTTCTGTAATAAAATAGGATCAAGATTCATGACATGAACATCAGGATAGTCGAGTAATTTGAGCCCTTGGCCATATGCCTTAATTAAAATAGAATCATCAATGCAAAGGTCTTCTAATATATCCGCATCAAAATGAACTAAAGTATGCTCAATTCCACCGTGAGAACCCGTCACATAACCTAAACGTCCTTTTGCATCACCACTTACAACCTTAGCCACATTTCCAATGCAAGCAAACGTCATTAAAGCATCATTCTCTGAAGCATTCTCATTACGAATCGAAACACCTGGTTCAACATGATCACCTATCCACCCAAATGCAGGATCGCCAACAGAAACATTATAAGAAATCCCCCCTGTTGAAGGTAAAATCATCGGAACCCCTTCTTGAGTAATTCTATAATTGCCGCCTAGTGGATGATGAACTTTTCCTTGAACAGACCATTTCACAAGTCGACCTTCATTCGTTCTTAGCATCAGTATCTCCCCCTTAAGAATTAATGCATATCTACAAATTAACATAACACATTTACTAGCCTAATAGGGGAAGTACTACCCATCATAATTCGCCTAAAGTTCTAATTGTTTGATGAAATTAGGATAATTAAGAAGGATTATTTTTGAAATCCTTATTTTTCGACAAATGCATGAGTGAATATTTAAACAAGATGGTGTTAAATCCTTCATTTAATAAGGTTTTGTTAATAATCTAGTTAATGTGGCCTGTTCGAATTAAGTTTGAAACTCAAAATTTTTACTTTGAATATCAAAAAAATATTCACATTTTACAAATTTGTGTGTTATAATCCTTCACATAGTTTGAAATGCAAAATAATAACAGGTGGTGGAGAAATGGAAATTAAACCATTAAAAATTGGACCGTTTGAATTAGAGTTACCGATTGTACAAGGTGGAATGGGAATTGGTATTTCACGTTCTAACTTAGCGGCGGCTGTCTCAAATCACGGAGGGTTAGGCGTTTTATCGGGAGTTCAAATTGGACATGATGAACCTGATTTTGAAAATAATACAGTGCAAGCTAACTTGCGTGCAATGAAAAAACATATACAAAAGGCCAAAGAGGCAGCAAAAGGAAAAATGCTTGGATTAAACTTAATGGTTGCAATGGAGAATTACGAACAATATGCTAAAGCAGCTGTTGAGGCAGGAATTGATATTATTATATCGGGAGCAGGGTTACCTCTTGCACTTCCAGAATATACAAAAAATACAAAAACAATGTTTGCACCGATTATATCAAGTGCAAAAGCAGCAACTGTTTTATTAAAACACTATGATAGAAAACATCAAGTAGCACCAGACATGATTGTGATTGAGGGACCAGAAGCGGGTGGACACTTAGGATTCAAACCAGCCGATTTAGAAGAAGGAAATATCGATCTTGATCAAATTGTTAAAGAAGTCATTGAAGCTGTTAAACCATATGCAATGAAATATGAAAAACATATACCAATCATTGTAGGTGGAGGAATCTATGACGGAGCAGACATTGCTCATTATTTAAAACTTGGAGCAGATGGGGTTCAAATGGCAACACGTTTTATTGCAACTGAAGAGTGTGATGCTCACCCGAACTTTAAACAAGCTATAATTGATACTAAAGAAGACGATATCATCTTAGTGAAAAGTCCGGTTGGAATGCCAGGTCGTGCCATTCGTAATCCATTTAGTAAAAAATATGGTATCAAAAAAGAGAAAATAAAAAAATGTTACCGATGTGTTATCCCTTGTAATCCCGCAACAACTCAATACTGTATTAGCAAGGCACTTCTACATGCAGTAAGAGGAGAAGTTGAAGAGGCTTTACTATTCTGTGGGGCAAAAGCCTATAAAGTAAATGAATTGACAACTGTAGAACGTTTATTAAAAACTTTAAAGTCTGAAATAATCGCGACATCGTAATTGGAAACTATTGACAGAAAGGGTTCTGTCTTATATATTAAGCTATATATTTGAAGTTCAAAATATTTGATTAAAAAAATATTTGAATATCGGAGGAATTTTGTATGAATCAAAAACAAGAACGTGAAGTTCGAGATGTGACGAAAACAGATTATCTAAATCAAGTCTTACAATTAATGGAAAGATTTACTGAAAGTGAAATGACAGGACTCCAACTTGAGGTTGATGGATTAAAACTGAATCTTAAAAAAGAAGTGAAAGAAATCGTTCAAAATATTGCAAGTACACCAATGGTTCAGCCAGTCATCGAAGTTTCACCAGTCTCTCAAACTCAGGTAATGACAACAGCCCCAATTGAAACAACACTTCCAAAAGAACAAACAAACATTCAAGAGGTTAAAGCGCCACTTGTTGGGACATTCTACGGTTCGAATGCACCGGGAGCAAAAGCCTTTGTATCAGTTGGAGATCAGGTTAAAAAAGGACAGCCGCTTTGCATTATTGAAGCCATGAAGGTTATGAATGAAATTGAATCTCCATGTGATGGAATCATTAAAGAAATTAAAGTAACAAATGAAGAAGCGATTGGATATGATCAAGTTTTAATGCTAATCGAAGTTTAAGGCAAGATAAAGGGCAGAAAAAGTGAGGTGTCATGATGCTTAGAAAAATTTTAATTGCTAACCGTGGTGAAATTGCAGTTCGTATTATCCGTGCATGTAAAGAAATGGGAATTGAAACAGTTGCTATTTATTCAACGGCTGATAATCGCGGATTACATGTTGACTTAGCAGATGAGGCAATTTGTGTAGGTCCAACAAAAATTCAAGATAGCTATTTAAATATTAATAATATTTTGAGCGCTGCTATCTCAACGGGATGCGATGCGATTCATCCTGGTTTTGGATTTTTATCAGAAAATAGTACCTTTGCTTCATTAGTTGAGGAATTAGGACTAAAATTTATTGGTCCAAAAGGATCCATCATTGATAATATGGGAAATAAATCAAAAGCTCGTGAAATGATGATAGCTGCTAATGTACCTGTTGTCCCTGGAAGTGATGGGTTAATTGAATCTATTGAGCAAGGAAAACGGGTGGCAAAAGAAATTGGTTATCCAGTCTTAGTTAAAGCTTCTGCAGGTGGTGGTGGACGTGGAATGCGTGTTATCAACTCGGAAGATGAATTTGAAGATTTATTCCAAACGGCTAAACTTGAAGCAAAAATGTCATTTGGAGATGATTCGATGTATATGGAAAAATTCATTGAGAATCCAAGACATATTGAGTTTCAAATATTAGCTGATCAATTTGGGAACGTCGTGCACCTTTATGATCGAGATTGTTCAGTTCAAAGACGCAATCAAAAAGTCATCGAAGAAGCTCCATCTCCAGTATTAGATGAGCTAACACGTCAAAAAATGGGGGAAATAGCAGTTCTGGCGGCTAAAACGGTTGGATATGAAAATGCCGGAACAATTGAGTTTCTCCTAGATAAGCATCAAAATTTTTATTTTATTGAAATGAATACTCGAATTCAAGTTGAGCATCCAATCACGGAAATGATTACAGGCATCGATTTAATTAAAGAACAAATTAAAATTGCATCTAATTTACCTCTATCTTTCACACAAGAGGATATTAAAATTAATGGTCATGCTATGGAGTGTCGTATTAACGCTGAAAATCCATCTCTTAACTTCAAACCCTCTCCTGGAACAGTAGAAACATTCAATATTCCAAGTGGATTTGGTGTTCGAGTTGATACATCTGTTTATCAAGGCTACACGATTCCACCATTTTACGATTCAATGGTTGGAAAACTTATTGTTCATGGTGCTAATCGTTGTGAAGCTATCGCTAAAATGAAACGTTCACTTGAAGAGTTAGTAGTAGATGGAATTGATACAAATATAGATTTTCAATATGCCATTATGGAACATAAAAACTTTATAGATAACAAATATGATACAAGCTTTATTCAAAAACACATGCATGAATTGGAGGGATAGAGAATGGGTTTTTTCTTACAGCGTCAAAAAAAATCTAAACCAGTTGCTAAGAAACGAGATATAAATGATGGAATTTATACAAAGTGCGAAACCTGTAAAGAAGTTCTTCCAGTCAAACAACTTCATGCTAATTTACACGTCTGTCCCAAATGTGAATTTCATCATCGAATGTCAGCAATGACTCGAATTGAATCATTAGTAGATGAAGGGACTTTTAAAGAATTAAATCAAAAACTGATTTCTAAAAATCCATTATCATTTCCTGGATATGAAAAGAAAATCAATAATTTAATGGAAGAAAATCAAATAAATGAAGCTGTTGTTACAGGAATTGCAAAACTGGATGGACAAACGGTTGCTATCGGTGTCATGGATAGCTACTTTATGATGGCAAGTATGGGATCAGTTGTCGGGGAGAAGGTTACAAGGTTAATCGAGACTGCAACATCAAAAAAACTGCCATTAGTATTAGTCTGCGCTTCAGGTGGAGCGAGAATGCAAGAAGGAATGTATTCATTAATGCAGATGGCTAAAACATCAGCAGCCATCGCTAAACATAACGAAGCAGGATTACTTTATATCAGTGTATTAACCCAACCAACAATGGGAGGCGTTACAGCTTCTTTTGCAACGCTCGGTGATATTATATTAGCCGAAAAAGGGGCAGCTATTGGATTTGCAGGACGTCGAGTTGTTGAGCAAACCATTAAACAATCATTACCTGAACATTTTCAAACAGCAGAATTTTTACAAGAAAAAGGACTTGTGGATAAAGTCGTTAATCGAAAAGAGTTAAAACAAACACTGTCAACTATCATTAAATGGCACGAAGGGAGCGAAAATTGATGTCAATTCTAGATTTTGAAAAAAAAGTAGCTGAAATTGAATCACGTCTAAGTGAAATTTCAACTGACAATCAAGCGGAAGTCAAAGAATTACAACAACAACTGCATCTTTATAAAAATCGTGCTTACAACAATTTAACGGCATGGGATCACGTCGTTCTTGCCAGACATCCAAAACGTCCTAAGGTTCGTGACTACATCAACTATATATTTGATGATTTCATTGAGTTTCATGGTGATCGTTTATATGGAGATGACGCAGCCATTATTGGGGGGATTGCTAAAATCGGACCTCATGTGGTGACCGTTATTGGACATCAAAAAGGTAATACAACAGCCGAAAATATCGAATGTAACTTTGGAATGCCTCATCCAGAAGGATACCGTAAAGCGTTACGTTTAATGAAGCAAGCTGAAAAATTCAATCGCCCTATTATAACCTTTATAGATACACCGGGAGCTTATCCAGGACCCGAAGCTGAAGAACGTGGCCAAGGACATGCGATTGCTGAGTGTCTAAGAGATATGTCTAACTTAAAAACTTCAACCCTTTCTATTGTGATTGGTGAAGGAGGAAGTGGTGGAGCTTTAGCACTAGGGGTGAGTGATCAAATATGGATGCTTCAATATGCAATTTATTCAATCTTATCCCCAGAGGGATTCGCTTCAATTCTTTATAAAGATGGAAGTAAAGCGAAAGAAGCAGCTGAAGTGATGAAACTAACAGCACAAGACTACTTATCGATGGGAATTATTGACCACATCATCAAAGAGCCAATCGGAGGAGCCCATCAATTTCCACAATACGTGTTCGACCACTTAAGAGACGACTTAAATAATTATCTAGAACAAACTAAAAAATTATCAATTAAACAAATCCAAGCGAAACGGTATAAAAAATACCGCTCGATCGGAGAGTTTGACATCATAAAATAACGAGAAAGTTGAGGTGAATTTCTTGGGAATCAAAGTTCTTGGGAGTGGGGCCTACGTCCCGACATCTATTTTAAGTAATAAACAATTAGAATCCATCGTAGAAACAAGTGATGAGTGGATCAAGGCGCGTACAGGTATCAAAAATCGCCATATCGCTACAACAGAAAATACCGTTGAATTAGCCTATCAATCTGCAAAACAGGCCATTGAACATGCCAATATTGATCCAACTGAAATAGGTTTGATTATTGTCGCAACCTTTACACCAGAACAATTAACACCATCTACTGCTTGTCTAGTTCAAGCAAAGCTTGGGTTAAATGATGTAAAAATGATCGCGTTTGATTTGAATGCTGCATGTAGTGGATTTGTTTACGCAATGAGTGTAGCCAATCAATTCCTTAAAAGTGGTGCTATCAAAAAAGCACTTATCATAGGAGCGGAGGTCCTCTCTAAAATTATGGATTGGGATGACCGAAATACATGTGTTTTATTTGGAGATGGAGCGGGAGCAGTCGTAGTTGAATATGACCAAGACACAACCGAGAGCTTCTATCTCAACTCAAGTGGAGATGAACGTGGAGTCTTAACCACAACACCAATTGCTGTAGTAAATCCACTAACAGATAACCAAGCAGAACCTATTCATTTCCAAATGAATGGACAAGAAGTCTTCAAATTTGCGATACATGCTATTAAAGAAACAATTATGGAGCTATTAGAACAAGCAAACTTAACAATCGATGAAATCAATCTCATCATTCCCCATCAAGCCAATAAACGTATCATTGATAAAGTTGTTAAAGATTTAAAAGTTCCGAGCGAAAAATTCTTTTTAAACTTAGATAACTATGGAAATACATCAGCCGCTAGTATACCGATTGCCTTAAAAGAAGCAATAGATACTAGGCACATCAAATCAGGGGATAAAATAATGCTCATCGGATTCGGTGGCGGTAAAACATGGGGTGGATGTATGATCTCCCTGTAGATAAAAAACAAAAGGAGGATAAAAAGATGTCTTTGACAACTTTATTAAATATAAAATACCCAATTATTCAAGGTGGAATGGCTAACATCTCATCAGCAGAACTAGTAGCAGCTGTTTCAAATGCTGGAGGACTTGGAATCATTGGTTCAGGTGGTTGGGATGCCCCACGCCTAAGAGAAGAAATTCGTAAATGCAAACAACTAACAGACAAACCTTTTGGTGTCAATTTAATGCTTATGAATCCGCACTGTGACCAACTATCAGAAGTTATTATTGAAGAAGGGGTTAAAGTAGTGACAACAGGAGCAGGAAGTCCAGGTCCATACATTGAAAAATGGAAAGCTGCCAAGATCAAAATTATTCCAGTTGTTGCCTCAGTTGCTTTGGCAAAACGTATGGCACGTTTAGGAGTAGATGCCATTATTGCCGAAGGAACGGAATCCGGTGGCCATGTTGGGGAGTTAACGACTATGTCATTAGTTCCACAAGTTGTCGATGCTGTGGATATCCCAGTTATTGCAGCGGGAGGAATTGCGGATGGTCGTGGATTTATGGCGGCTATGGCTCTTGGAGCAAGTGGCGTTCAAATTGGAACTCGCTTCTTAACCGCTAAAGAATGCCCAGTACATGAAAACTATAAACTAGCGCTAATCAAAGCAAAAGATACAGACACAGTCGTAACAGGACGAAGTGTTGGTGTTCCAGTTCGTTGTTTAAAAAATCCGATGACGCGTGAATACATCGCTCTTGAGAAAAAAGGAGTATCAGCCGAAGAATTAGAGTATTTAACACTCGGTTCACTTCGTAAAGCCGTTCTAGAAGGAGACACAAAATCAGGATCTGTCATGGCGGGACAAGTAGCAGGAATGCTTTCTAAAGTCCAATCCGTATCAGAAATTATAGAAGATATTACAAATCACGCATCAGAAGTTTTTAAAAATTTGGAGGTCATGTAATATGGGGAAAGTTGCATTCTTATTCTCAGGACAAGGAGCACAATATGTCGGAATGGGGAAATCACTTTATGAACAAAACCCAACCGCACGTCAGTTATTCAATCAAGCCAATGACTTATTATCATTTGATTTAAAAGAATTATGTTTTGAAGATTCACAAAATTTAATTAATCAAACAGCTTATACACAACCAGCCATTTTTACAATTTCTCAAATGGCATTAGCTACTTTAAAAGAAGCAGGAATCAAACCAGATGTTGTAGCGGGATTTAGTCTAGGTGAGTACAGTGCGTTATGTGCAGCAGATGTTTTCTCGTTTACTGAAGGAGTGGAACTTGTTGCTAAAAGAGGAGAACTTATGGGAGTAGCATCAGGTGATGGAAAAATGGCCGCCCTACTTGGATTAGATGTTGAAAAGGCAACAGCTTTATGTAGCGAAGCTTCTTCAAAGGGAGTAGTGGAGTTGGCCAATTTAAACTGCCCAGGACAAATCGTGATTGGTGGAGAGGCCGAAGCTGTTAATTATGCTTGTGAATTAGCAAAAGGATACGGGGCAAAACGTGCCTTAATCTTGCCAGTTAGTGGACCTTTCCATACCTCTTTATTAAAAGAAACAGCCCAAAATTTTGGACAACTATTAAAAATGAAAAACTTAAATCAACCTAAACTTCCAATCGTTTTAAACGTGCTAGGAGATTTCTATCATCACGATTTATCACTAATTGACTTAATGATAAAACAAATGGCGACAAGTGTGAAATGGGAAGCAAGTATCAAAAAAATGATTGAAGATGGAGTAGATACCTTCATTGAGATTGGACCAGGTAAAACATTGAGTGGATTTGTTAAAAAAATAGATCGTAGCGTTAAAATTTTAAATGTAGAAGATGTGGCGTCATTAGAAGCAACTATTAAGGCGCTTCAAAATTAAATAAGTTCCTATTAAGTTTCTACAGAAATTTTATAGTTTGAATCAATAATGAAGCATTTTAATGACCAAGATTCATTTTTTTAGATATGGTATTAATCGTTTTGAATACAGGAGGGAATTTTATGAACTTATCAGGTAAAGTCGCATTAGTGACAGGAGGCTCTCGAGGAATTGGAGCAGCTATCGTCTTAAAATTAGCTTCACTTGGTTGTGACATTGCACTTAATTATTGCGGAAGTAAAGAACGTGCCGAAGCCATTGCTAAACAAGCTGAAAGCTTAGGTGTAAAAGCAAGCGTTTATCAAGCAAATGTTGCAAATTATGAAGAAGTTGAAAGCATGACGAAAGCTATTATAAAAGATTTTGGACATTTAGATATCGTGATCAATAATGCAGGAATTACATCAGATAATCTTATGATGCGTATGGATGAAGATTCATTTGATTCTGTTATCGATGTGAACCTAAAAGGAACATGGAATGTTTGTAAATCGATTACGCGTCCTATTTTAAAACAACGCAGTGGAGTAATTATCAACTTATCGTCAGTCGTTGGGATTAACGGAAATGTTGGACAGGCAAACTACGCTGCATCAAAAGCTGGGGTAATTGGGTTAACAAAATCATTAGCAAAAGAATATGCCTCAAGAAATGTTCGAGTTAACGCTGTTGCTCCAGGATATATCAAATCAGATATGACCGCAAAATTATCAAGTGATATTACAGATAAAGTATTAGAAAATATTCCACTTGGAAGCCTGGGTGAAGTAGAAGATATTGCAAATGCAGTTGCTTTTCTAGTTAGTGATCAGGCTCGTTATATCACAGGACAAGTATTAGTCGTAGATGGTGGAATGGCAATTTAATGAAGGATGGTGCAAATTATGAGTAAACGTAGAGTTGTAGTAACTGGACTTGGGACAGTTTGTCCTGTTGGAAACAATGTTGAAACAATGTGGAAAAACATTCAAGACGGAGTTTGCGGAATCGATGAAATCACTCACTTTGATGCATCAGATTTCAAAGTTAAATTAGCAGCAGAAATTAAAGACTTAAACGTTGAAGAGTATATTAATAAAAAAGAAGCAAAGCGTTTAGATCGCTTTAGCCAATTAGCGATGATTGCTTCAAAACAAGCATTTGAAGATTCAAACCTTCAAACAGAAGAACTTGATGCTCATCGTTTCGGAGTTATTTTAAGTTCAGGAATTGGCGGACTTCAAACGATTGAAGAGGAAAAGGAAAAAGGAATGAAAAAAGGATACGAACGTGTCTCACCATTCTTCATTCCAATGGCTATAGGAAACTTAGCAGCAGGTAATGTTGCCATTATGTTAGGTGCTAAAGGAGCATGTCTTGACATTGTGACAGCTTGTGCAGCGGGAACTAATTCAATTGGAGAAGCCTTCAAATATATCCGTGATGGTTATGCAGATATCATGTTAACTGGAGGAGCAGAAGCCTCAATTACACCACTTGGAATTGGTGGATTCTCTTCAATGAAGGCTTTAACGACATCAGATGATAAAAATCGTGCTTCAATTCCATTCGATGCACAGCGTAATGGATTCGTTATGGGAGAAGGAGCAGGTGTTTTAATTTTAGAAGAATACGAACATGCCAAAAAACGTGGAGCTAAAATCTACGCTGAAATGATCGGATATGGTGTAAGCTGTGATGCTTTCCACATGACAGCCCCAGATTCGGAAGCTAATGGTGCTGCTGCTTGTTTTGAAATGGCACTTAAAGATGCTTCACTTGAACCAAATCAAATTGATTACATTAACGCCCACGGAACATCGACACCACTGAATGACAAACTAGAGACACTTGGTATCAAAAAAGTCTTTGGTAAAGAAACAAAATTAATGGTTAGCTCAACTAAAGGAAATACAGGTCACTTACTTGGAGCAGCAGGTGGAGTAGAAGCTATCATCACAGTTAAAGCTTTACAAGATGGATTTGTTCCTGCAACAATTAACTATTCACAACCTGATCCAGAATGTGATTTAGATATCGTTCCTAATGTTGGACGTCATCAAAATATTAAATATGCCATGTCAAATTCATTAGGATTTGGTGGTCATAACGCATGTATCGTCTTTAAAAAATACGAATAACTCTTTCTATATTATATATACATAAAAAAAGAAGGTGAAAGCATGGTCTTAAATAGTAATCAAATTCAAGAAATTATCCCGCACCGCTATCCATTTTTATTAGTAGATCGAATTGATGAATTAGAACCAGGAAAAAGAGCCCTTGGAGTCAAATGTGTTTCAGCAAACGAAATGCAATTTATGGGACACTTTCCACAACAACACGTCATGCCTGGCGTCCTAATCATTGAAGCCTTAGCGCAAGTAGGAGCTGTTGCCATTTTAAGTCTTGAAGATAATAAAGGTAAAATTGCTTACTTTGCTGGTATCAAATCAGCAAAATTTCGTCAAAAAGTCATTCCAGGTGATATCTTAACTCTTGAAACAGAACTAACAAAAATAAAGGGAAGTGTTGGAGTTGGTAAAGCCATCGCTAAACTTGGAGATAAAGTAGCCGTCGAAGCAGAATTAATGTTCGCCATCGGATAAAAAGAAAAGGTTGTAGAAAAAATGTATTTTCTATAACCTTTTTTGTTACAACACAGAATAAATTGCTATAATAAGTTATCATAATCAAAGTAGGTGTCAAAAACATGCCATTACTCATAGCAATTCTTTTCATCGGCCTATTTACATGGCTAATCTATACAAAAAAAGATATCTTCTCTAACAAAAAGAAATTCTTACAAATTGAACTTGGCATCATATTACTAGCTACATTAATCATTCTAATCATTTCAGGAATTGGAATAACCATGGGATTTTTATTACTATGGGTTGCTATTGCCTTTTTAAGCTATTATATTTACCAAAACCACCATCAAAAAGTAGGATTTATCGGTGTTAGCTTCTGTGCCTTCTTCAACATTGTTTTCCTATATCTCCAATTTTGGATATATGGGACACAATATTAATAAAAAAGACTATCTAATGGACCTTAGATAGTCTTTTTTTGATTGTATAATAATAGAAAAAGAGGAGGAATAAAAAATGGAAAAAACAAATTATCATACTCATACACCAAGATGCCTGCATGCGGGAGGGACAGAAACTGAATACATCGAAGCAGCTATCGAAAATAACATGACCATTCTAGGATTCTCAGACCATGCTCCGTATCCAGATAACAGATTTGGATTACGAATGCAGTATGAGGAACTCGATGATTATTTACAAACTATCAAAAATTTTAAAAAACAATATAAAAACCAAATTGAAATTCGTGTTGGCCTTGAAATTGAATATGATTCCGAAAAAAAAGCATACTATGAACAGTTACTTAATGAAAAAGGTGTCGAATACTTAGTGCTAGGACAACACGTCTACGTCTCACCAAACAAAGAATACATCAACATCTATAGTCTAAACAACACAGAGCAATATATTGAATACGCTCAAACCATCAAAGAAGCAGTTCAAACTGGATATTTCGCTTTTATCGCACATCCGGATGTCATTTTTATAAATGATCTTGCTTGGGATCAAAACTGTGAACTTGCGTCAGACATCATCATAGAAGCTGCAATTAAAACAAAAACCCCATTAGAATTTAATGCCAATGGACTAAGACGAGGAATTCAAGCATTTTGTGATGAAGAAAGATACCCATATCCGCATCCAAAATTCTGGTCAAAAGTTGCAAAAACAAACATTTCCGTTCTAATTAACGCAGATGCACACCATCCAAGTAATATTTACGATGACAAAATGGAACTAGCTTATAAATTAGTAGACGAATGGGGACTAAACATCATAACTGATTACATATAATCAGAGTCATTAGTATTCCCACCTTCATTAAGTTATATTAATACAATTATAAAACTAGGTAGAAGTGGGTGGACCCGATGAAACGTCAAATCATAGTAAGTTTCATGGCAATACTGGTATGTATGTTAAGTTCTATAAATGTATCAGCTGAAGCTAACGAACAAAATGAACAAGAAATCAGACAAAAACTTTATAAAGACTACGAGCAGGCATCAGGTGTCCCTTGGTATCAAATAGCCGCCGTTGATCAATACGAGCGCAATACCTATAAATTCCGTGAAGAATGTACATTTAAGTACGATACCATCTCAATTTGTTTTCCAAATGAAATATGGTCAGGCCCTGAAAATCCAATTTATTATGATAATAATAGTTTGACTATTAATCTTTTTGGAGGTATTGGTAAAGATGGAGATGGAGATGGGATAGCAGATATTAATAATGAAGAAGACGTAATGTATACAATGGTCGAGTATTTACGTTCATATAATGATTTTGAAGCCGCCATTTCATCTTATTATCAAAAGGAACAAACTCTAACGATTATAAAAGAAATTGCGATGCTATTTGAACATTTTGATACAATTACATTAGATAAACGATCGTTACCAGTATCACGCCATTATAGTTATAGTTTTAGTGATAACTATGGTACAGCACGAAGTTGGGGTGGGGCTAGATCACATGAAGGAATAGATATTTTTGCTGGATACTCAACACCAGTATTATCCACAGCTTACGGAGTCATTGAAATAATGGGATGGAATGATTTTGGTGGATATCGAATTGGTATAAGAGATATTTATAATACATATCAATACTATGCACATCTTCAAGGATTTGAAGGAAATATTAAAGAAGGTGACATAGTCGAACCGGGACAAGTGATAGGATATGTTGGTAGTACAGGATATGGGAAAGAAGGAACAAGCGGTAAATTCCCACCACATTTACATTTTGGTTTGTACAAGTATGATGGAAAATGTGAATGGGCATTTAACCCATACCCACATCTAAAACGATGGGAAAAACAGAAATAAGAAAAAAGGTCAAATAATAGTTATTTGACCTTTTTTAAAAAATTAAAAAAACTATTCAAAAAGTGTTGACGATAATTTATATACATGTTATTATATAAAAGTCGTCAGGACAGAAAACAAAATGGAGCAGTACTCAAGTGGCTGAAGAGGTGCCCCTGCTAAGGGTATAGGTCGGGCAACCGGCGCGAGGGTTCAAATCCCTCCTGCTCCGCCATTTAAAAAATGGCCCGTTGGTGAAGCGGTTTAACACACATGCCTTTCACGCATGCATACACGGGTTCGAATCCCGTACGGGTCACCATTTAAATTGAATAAGAAGGTCCAGTGGTGTAGCGGTTAACATGCCTGCCTGTCACGCAGGAGATCGCGGGTTCGATTCCCGTCTGGACCGCCATTTAGAAACGGGAAGTGGCTCAGCTTGGTAGAGCACCTGGTTTGGGACCAGGGGGTCGCAGGTTCGAATCCTGTCTTCCCGACCATAATAAGCGGGTGTAGTTTAATGGTAGAACTTCAGCCTTCCAAGCTGACTGTGAGAGTTCGATTCTCTTCACCCGCTCCATTAATTTCATTGTGATGTGCCATGAAAAAACCGTATATGCGGTCGTGGCGGAATGGTAGACGCGCCAGCTTGAGGGGCTGGTAGGAGCAATCCTGTGGAGGTTCGAGTCCTCTCGGCCGCACCATGATGAATATCAAGATGAATCAATGAAATGCTCGCAAATTAGCTTAGAAAAATACAACAAAGAATATGCGCCCATAGCTCAATTGGATAGAGCGTTTGACTACGGATCAAAAGGTTAGGGGTTCGACTCCTCTTGGGCGCG
>NZ_AEXQ01000116.1:0-7103 GCF_000191865.1 Turicibacter sp. HGF1 | reverse complement strand
AATTTTTAATTGCGCTTTTTTTTCTTAGTCAACAAAGTATGATTTTAATTCTTCTGTTGTTTTTGAAACAGTTAAAGCTAACATCAATTGGATGCGAGCTTTTTGACCATTTAAATTACTCGCTAAGATAGCCCCCATATCGCGAAGCTGGGCACCACCACCAAGATATCCATAAGATCCAAGCACTCGTCCTTGTAAACAACGTGAAACAATGACCACCGGAATCTTATTTTCTGTTGCGGCCTTTATACCTTCTAACATTAGCGGTGGAACATTTCCACGTCCCATCGCTTCAATGACAATCCCTTTAACGTTTTGGCTCACTAGGAAGTTAAGAATGGTTGAATCCATTCCAGAAACGGCTTTAAGCAAGTGAACATCTGATTCAATTTGATTTGTTTCAATGTGGGGAGTAGGGGCAGAGCTTTTATGATAATAAATCACTTCATCTTGATCAACAATTCCAATAGGACCAAATTCAGGTGATTTAAAGGTATCAAGACTCATCGTATGTGTTTTCGTCACTTCACGAGCTGTGTTGACTTCATTGTTTAAGACAACCAAAACACCTTTTCCACGAGAGTTTTCGTGAGCAGCCGTACAAATAGCTGCCGCTAGATTACTTGGTCCATCATATCCAAGTTCCGATCCATTACGCATCGCTCCAACTACAACAACTGGTTTTTCAGATGATAGCGTTAAATCTAATAAATACGCAGTTTCTTCTAAGTTATCCGTTCCGTGTGTCACAACAACTCCACTGATATCCTCTTGTTTTAATTTATTTTCTACGACTTGTTTTAATTCCATCATTTTCTCAGGTGTCATATGAGGCCCTGGTAGAGCACCAAATTCAACAATATCAAGTTCAGCAATTTGATCAATATTCGTAACCATTGACATGATATCTTGACTAGACATTGAAGGGATAGCCGCTTTTAAACGAGGATCAACTTTCATTGAAATAGTCCCACCGGTAAATACTACTGCCACTTTTTTCATCATAATAACCCTCCAAATTTCATTTTTCTACCTTTTTTATTTTACTCATTCTCCCATAACGTTGCAACCTTTATTCCAAATAATCCTCTACTAACAATAATCTGGATTCAGCGTGCCTAAACATTCTTATCTTGCAAAACTAATCGTGAGGTAACATCCTGTTTTCTAACAAATTTTAACCTGAACTTTTTATTTAGACGTGTCAATATCATAAGACTCCATCATTTTAATCGTTAAAGTTCATTAAAGCGTAGCAATCTATATCATAAGCTATTGTCATTTTAAAAAGACGATACTAAGTCACCTTACGCTTAATAACAGAATTTAGATTGACTGAATCAACTTTCATTCTAGCGAAATAATTGAGAAGCGAAGTAAAGAGGAGAGGGAATAAAAAAAACTCTCCGCTATGAAGAGTTTAGATTACTATATATTATCCGGCACAGAACGATGAGCTAATCCAATCACAACATCATCTAAATGCAATAATCCAATACTTAAGAAAATACAAACGGTTAAATGTTCACGATGACGTGCAATTGCAATCTTTCCACCAGCATTTAATCCATTTGCTTTCATCGACACTTGCATGATCGCATCTCTGGCAGCACCTGCTACTGCACCATCTAAAACCATGCATTCTTTAGTAATGCCCGTTTTTCGAGAAGCAATAATGGCACGTTCAATAATTTTTGGGATTGATTGAATTAAATTTCCACCTACATCAACTGCCGTAGCATTAATTCCATGTTCTTTTAATTGCTTGACAAGCTGATCTTCTTCATTTCTAGACGAAGTCATCGCCACTTTAACTGCCGCTTTAGTCACATCTAAACTTGTAAATTGATTCATCTACTTAACCTCCTTACCACTCTTAATAAGGTTACACCTTTTTTTTGTAAAATTCAAAGGAAAAATCGTGTTTTTTTATTAGGTTTTAATCCTATTATGCTCAAAAAGAAAAAGGGATAGTCATCTAAGCGCCCTAAAAGGTTTAACTCAAGACTCTCCCTTTAAAAAATTATGAAAATAATAGTTCATCACTGATTTGACCACCAATATTTTGTTCAAATTGATGTAATAATTTTTCAGGTGTTAATTGTTTTTTCTCATCACCTGAAATATCTAATACAACATGGCCATCATGTAGCATGATTAATCGATTACCATAAGTAATCGCCTGACTTAAATTATGTGTAATCATTAAGGTGGTAATATTTGAAGTTGTAACGATTTGATTCGTCAATTCCATAATTTTTGCTGATGTTTTAGGGTCCAGTGCCGCTGTATGCTCATCAAGTAACAACAATTCTGGTTTAACGAGTGTTGCCATTAATAATGATAACGCTTGTCGTTGCCCACCTGATAATAGCCCAACAGGGGAGTTCATTTGCTTTTCTAGGCCTAATTCTAATGGGGTAACAAGTTCTTTAAATAACTTTAAATCCTTTTTAGATTCTAAAAAAGATAATCCAAATCGTTTCCCTTTATTTTTAGCTAATGATAAATTTTGAGCAATCGTCATAGAAGGAGAGGTTCCCATCGTTGGATTTTGAAATACCCGACTAATGAACCTTGTTCTTTCATATTCAACTGTATGTGTTAAATCTTCTTGATTTAAGAAAATTGTGCCACTATCAGCAGAAATTGAGCCTGATATTAAATTTAATAATGTGGATTTTCCGGCGCCATTACTTCCGATGATGGTCACAAATTCACCATCTAAAACCGTCAAGTTTAAAGAATCAAAGATTCTTTTTTCATTAACTGTGTTCGGATAAAAAGTTTTGCTCAGTTGTTGGATCCTTAACATCTCTTATCCCACCTTTCATTTCATGTTTTTTAAAGAGAGTAACTTTAAAATGATAATGATTTAAAGCTAGAGCCAGTGTCACAATAGCAGCACTTAGTAATTTTAAATCATTAGGTGGAAATCCAAATTGCAAAGCAAGAGCTGTACAACCCTGATACAAAATAGCACCAATAATGGCCGTGGTTGTTGGAAGAATCCAAGATGATTTTTTAAATATCGCTTCTCCGAAGATAACAGCCGCTAATCCAATGACAATCGTTCCAGTTCCCATGGTGACATCAGCATACCCTTGATATTGAGCACTTAAAGAACCAGCTAATCCAACTAACCCATTAGAAATCATTAAACAAACAATCTTCACAAAACCGATATGAACTCCGAGTGTCGTGACTAATTGAGGGTTATCTCCTGTTGCTTTGACCATAAATCCAAATTTTGTTTTCAAAAACAAATCAACCAATAACTTCACCACCATGACCACAAGAACAATCGTAAGCAGGGTAGGGAGGGATGTTGAAAAAAGATGTTTTTGATTAAAGAGTGCAATATTCGCACGATTCCCCATCACTCTTAAGTTAATAGAGTACAATCCACTCATCACTAATATTCCTGAAAGAAGGTTCGTGATTTTCAATTTCACATGTAAGAGCCCTGTCACAGCTCCTGCTAACATGCCTCCAATAAATGAAATGAAGATGGCAACAGAAGCATTTATCCCTTGGGTTAAAAGTAGGGCAGTGATTGAAGCGCCTAGTGGAAACGTCCCTTCAACTGATAAATCTGCAAAATCCAAAACTTTATAGGTTAAGTAAACACCGAGTGCTAAAATTCCAAAAATCAAACCTTGTTCTAAAACGGTTAGTAGAACGGTCATACTAGTCACCTTCTACAATTTCAGCTTCACTTAAAATATCCTCAGGAATCACAAGTCCAATCGCATCTGCATTCTGTTGATTTACAATTAACGTTGTATTCTCAAGCGTATTAATGGACATAGTGCTCGGATCTTTTCCTTCTAATACTTCGACTGCCATTAATCCAGTCTCATATCCTAACTGGTAATAATCGATTCCTTCTGTGGCAACTCCACCTGCAGTTGCCATTCCTTCTTCACCCGTAATGACAGGTACCTTTTTCTCCACGCAAGCATTCCATAACACCGGCATCGCACTGGCTACTAAATTATCCGTTGGGGCATACATCACGTCAATTTTATCAATAATTGATGAAACAGCAATTGGAATATCATTCACAGAAGTTATCCCCACTTCTACAATCTCATATCCTAAAGATTTAGCAGCTTCTTTTGCCATTGAGACTTGGACTTGTGAGTTCACTTCACTTGTTGTATAGATGACACCAATTGTTTTAGCATTCGGTACAAGTTCTTTAATTAAGTTCATTTGTTTTTCAACAGGTGTTAAATCACTCGTTCCTGTTACATTAGTTCCCGTGACATCCCAATCTTTAACAAGTTCAGCTGAAACAGGATCAGTTACAGCTGTAATGACGATTGGAATCTCTTGCGTTGCATTATAAGCAGCCTGAGCAGCTCCTGTTGCAATGGCAAAAATCATATCCACCTGATTTGATACAAATTGTTTAGCAATTGTTTGTGTCGTCGCCATATCTCCTTGAGCATTTTTTAAATCAAATTTAATATTTTCACCATCCACATAACCTTCAGCTTCTAGTGCTGCCACAAATCCTTCATAAGAGGCATCCAGTGCAGCATGTTCCATATACTGTAAAACTCCAATCGTTTTAACGTCTGAATTTTCTTGCTTACTGCATCCTACGAGAAAGCTACCACAAAAAACAATCCCAATCCCTAAAATGTTCAACCATTTACTAGCTTTCATACCATCATTCCTTCCTTTTTCCTTCCTTATGCAATTCAACTGATAACTGATTAGAAAAACTCTCCATCTTGGAGAGTTTGTGAGTCTAATAGAGTACTCGAGATTCCATGTAATCAATCATAATCTCACAAACCTTCTATTGGGTTATTCTAATCATCCTACTAGATAAATTCCCCTTGAATTTATCACCCAAAACACCAATATGTGGAAATATCGTGCCCTGAATTATGATTATTATATGACCGATGCCTAGAAAAGTCAAACCATTTAAAAGTTAATTTTTTCCATTTTTTTAAAAAACAAATAAAAAAAACACTGTAGCAGTGTCTTTTCAAATACAATATAGATACAACATAAATAGAGGTATGAGAAAGAGAAGAAAGGTGAGCTCTAAGTTGTAATGTCTAAGTTGGGCTCAATCATATTATGGTTTGAATTTAAAATTATATACAATAAATCATCATAATATTTAAAAAATAAAAAAACACCATTGCCGGTCAATGGTGTTTTAGGAATGTAGGTAAAGATAAGGAGTGTGAGCACAACTGGCTCATTACTATTATACTTTTAAAAGATTAAGAGTTTCAAGACATAACAGACAACAAACCTTGATTGCTGTTTTATCCCTCCTTTCTTTCGATTTTCTTTGACAAAATACCTTGAATTCTTTTGCTAAAACAGTAAGAACTCTATTCCAATCTTAACAAGATGTAGTATTTTGTAGTTAATCATCTGATCTAAAAATATTAGGATTCATTTTATTATGATGACAACTTAATGCTTGATGAGCAGGTCCTTCTATTACCTCTCCCGTATAAGAAAATCGTGATCCATGACAAGGACAATCCCATGTTCGTTCAGCCGTATTAAAAGCTAGCTCACACCCTAGATGAGGACAGGTGATATCAACTAGATAAAGAAGCCCTTCTTTATCTTTATACAAACCATAATTTCCTTCGTTAGTGGCTATAATGGTTGCTTCATCAACACCTAATTCTACGTTTTTCTCACCTAATTTTAACTTACCTTTTATGTATTCAAACGCTATCTTTGAATTGTAAGCGATTAAATTCTTAATTGCCATTTTAGAGTTTAAACGACTTGGAGAGAATAGGGCAGTATACGGACTATCCATCCCTCTAATCAATTGATTTAAAAGAAGAGCCGCCGCGGTTCCATTACTCATTCCCCATTTACAATATCCAGTTGCAACGAATTGATTTAAACAATCTTTATGAAGTCTCCCTATATAAGGCATATGATCAATCGAGACAACATCTTGTGTTGACCACTCATATGAAATAGCATCCGTTTGAAACTTTTCTTTTGCAAAGTTAATCAAGGCTTCATAATTTTCATTCGTATCTTTCACGGTACCTGGACGATGATTTTCACCTCCAATTAAAAGAAAATTTTGATACGTCCGAATGGAGCGTGTTGGCGATTCATACGAAATATACATTCCATGGGGTAGGGAAGAAGCATTCTCAACCGCTATCAAATAGGAATGACTCATCTCAATTTTAGAAAAGAGAAGCGATCCATCATCATAAAATGGAAAATGACAGGCTTGAACCACACGCTTAGCGTTAACCTTATATCCATTAGATGTGATGATTGAGGAACTTTGATCCTCATTGAAAACCATCTCACAGGCTGTTGTATGCTCATAGATCGAAATATTAGAATACTCAGCTAGTGCCTTTAATAAACCGACTAAATACTTTAATGGATGAAACTGTGCCTGATTTTTAAATGCAATGGCCTTTTCAATTGGAAAGGGGAGATCGAGCGATTCTACCAGTTCACAATCCATGTTTAGTGAACGACAGGCTTCATATTCTGCCTCAAATTTTGATAAGTTTGATGCCTCTTGGGTAAAGACATAGTGGGGGAGTCTTACAAAATCACAATCAATCTTTAAATCATGTATCGTTTTCGCCACAAAATCAATGGCTTCTTGCTGTGATTCATAATATAGCTTTGCACCATCATAACCAACATTTTGAATTAAATCCTGATAAATTAACCCTTGACCAGCAGTTAATTTCGCCGTTGTATAAGCAGTTGTCCCATGAATAACTTGGTCTGAATCAATCAATGCAATCTTTAAGCCAGAATCACGTAACAAATAAGCCAACGTAATCCCAGTTATTCCGGCACCCACAATACAAACATCAACAGATAGATCTTCACATAGCGAATGATAACTAGGAACGACCGTCGTATCTAACCAAAGTGGAACTTTCATTTTAAAACCTCCTAAAATAGACTCAATATAGTTTGGAATTCAAAAAAGGAAACTATGTATATCTTTTATTTTTATTATTAAGTTTACATAATATACATTATAGGAAGTTATGGTGGTTGATAAAAAAGCTAACTAGCCGTGCCCTTTCACAAACTCTTTTACCTAAAAATTAAAA
>NZ_AEXQ01000117.1:0-7250 GCF_000191865.1 Turicibacter sp. HGF1 | reverse complement strand
CTAAGACATAAGTCTTAGCGATTTTTTTTATGCTCCAAAGAAGAAGAAATAGGCTAAAACGACAATACCCAGGATAATGCGGTACCATCCAAATACTTTGAAGTCATGTTTCTTAATATATCCCATTAAGAACTTGATTGCAAAAATTGAAACAACAAATGCTACAAATGATCCAAGAGCTAACGTAATTAATTCAGCACTAGTAAAAGCAAATCCGAATTTAACAAGTTTTAATAAACTTGCTCCAAACATAACTGGAATAGCTAAGAAGAACGTAAACTCTGATGCAACATAACGAGAAGCACCAATTAAAATAGCTCCTAAAATCGTTGCTCCTGAACGAGATGTTCCTGGAATTAAAGCAAGTAATTGGAAAACTCCAACCATTAAAGCAAATTTGTATGTAATTTGTGATAAATTCGTTACCACTGGCTTACGACCTTTATTACGATTCTCAATAACAATAAATAAAACCCCGTAAATAATTAACATTAAGGCAACAGTTTGATAATTATAAAAATGTTCATCTAACCAATCATCAAATGCTAAACCAATAACTGCTGCTGGTAAACATGCCACAATAATCTTAAACCAAAGATTCATCGTATCTTGTTTGATTTTAAAGCCACCCTTAAACTCAAATGGGAAGATCTTATTCCAAAACATAAAGATAACCGCCAAAATTGCTCCAAGTTGAATAACAACAAAGAACATCTCCATAAATGACGCCGACATATTTAACTTAATAAATTCATCAACTAAAATCATATGACCTGTACTACTAACAGGTAACCATTCCGTAATCCCCTCAACAAATCCAAGGAAAATTACTTTTAAGTATTCAATAAAACCCACAACTAACCCTCCTGTTTCAACTTTTCAATTATTAAAATTTCAATGTAAAATATAACCTACCTAATGATACTATGAATTAAACATTTAGAAAATACTTTCTAAGGAAATTAAGTTTATTTCACACGACTTATTTTAATAAAATAATAGATAAAATACCATAATAATCAACTTACAAATACACTTCTAACCTTACATCTCTGTAAGGAAATAAAGAAAACGCGAAGGTAATCCTTCGCGTTTTCTTTATTTAAGCAATACTCTTTTTTTATAATTTTTGATCTTCAACTGAATCTAGCCACGCTTTAATGTCTGAAATAATAGAGCTTACGCATCCATCTTCAAATGGTGATTTTAAATTTGCATATGATACAAGTCCGAGGAACGATTTTGTCCCACCTACCTCGCATAAACGAACGTAGTCATTCCATGCATCTTCACGATTATCGTGCATACGTTTCCAAAATTGTAGGGCACAGATTTGAGCTAATGTGTAGTCGATATAATAAAATGGACTATTGAAAATGTGTGCTTGTTGGAACCACCAACCACCACGTTCTAGGAAGTCACATCCTTCATAGTTTTTGTGTGGCAAGTATTGTTTTTCAAGATTACGCCAAGCCGCTTTACGTTCTGCCGGTGTTGCTTCTGGATTTTCATAAACGAAATGTTGGAATGCATCCACAACAATTCCATAAGGAATAAATTTAATCGCTGATCCTAAGTGAGTAAATTTATATTTGTCCGTATCCTCTTTAAAGAATAATTCCATCCAAGGCCATGTAAAGAACTCCATACTCATTGAATGAATCTCACAACTTTCATACGTTGGGCAGTTTAACTCAGGTGTTTCAATCCAGCGTGAAGAATAAACTTGGAAAGCATGTCCCGCTTCATGCGTTAAGACATCAATATCCCCTGCTGTTCCATTAAAGTTAGAGAAGATAAATGGCGCTTTGTATTCAGGAATATAAGTACAATATCCTCCACCCGCTTTCCCCGGTTTATTCACTAGATCTAATAACTCACTTTCTACCATGAAATCAAAGAATTCTTTTGTTTGTGGAGAAAGTTCATGATACATTTTCACACCATTTTCTAAAATCCACTCTGGACTTCCTTTAGGTGTCGCATTACCTGTTTTAAATTCGAACTTTTCATCAAAATAACGAAGTTCCCCATAACCTAAACGCTCTTCCTGTCTTTTATATAAAGAACTTGCTACTGGCACAATATAATCTAAAACTTGCTTACGGAAGTTTTTAACCATCTCTGGATTATAATCACTGCGCATCATACGAGTATATCCAAGTTCAACGAAATTATTAAATCCTAATTTTTTAGCAATACGTGTACGAACTTTTACTAACTCATCATAAATACGATCGATTTCAGCTTCATTCTCTTCAAAGAAATGGTATTTAGCAACTGAAGCCTCTTCACGGACCTGACGATCTTCACTTAATAAATATTTACCCATTCCTGGTAACGTACGCTCTTCACCATCAAATGGAATTTTAGCTGATGCTAATAACTTTGTATAAAGACTAGATAATTTATTTTCTTCCTGTAAATCCGCAATAATCTCAGGCGAGAATGAACGTAAATTAAACTCTGCAATCGTAAAGAATTGTTTGCTTAACTTCTCTTCAAGTTCAGCACGAAATGGTGATTTAACGATTGCATGATAAAAAGCAGACGTTGCTTCTTCATAAAGAGGACCCTGTTCATCCCAATACGTTTGTTCAGAGTCATAAAACTCATCTCGTGTATCAATACTATGGCGAATCGAAGATAAGGTTGCCATTGTTTCTATATGAGAACGCATGGCATTAATTTTGTTCACAATTTCTAATTGTTCCTCTGCATTCGTTGCAGCCTCAAACTTATAAACTAAAGCACCAAATTCATTTTTGAATTGTTCATAATTTGGTCTTTCATACTTAAAATCATTAAATTTCATCTTATGTCTCTCCTTATTAAGAAAAATTTACTATGAATATTTGCTAGTTTACCGACTTTAAAAAATAACTTAATTTTAAATTATTTATTTCCCCTAAAATCGTCACCTAACAAATTAGTATTTCTCCTATTATACTATATCTCCTTATGTTTTGCATGATTTTACCATTTGTTTTTTTTGACAAATCTATGTTAAGGTTTGACGTTAAAAATTTCATAGGACATTCAAAACGTGGAACCCCCATATAAACTAAGGTTCGAGACGATTAAGCATGCAATAGCTCAGATACCTCATCATGTATTCATATCGGACAAATGACACTTTGCTGATATATCAAACTATGTTCCGTAAACTTAGAAATAATTATGAAGTAAGTTCTCATTTCTAATTTCTTGAACTGTGAGATAGCACTAATAAATTCTATTAATAAAATTGTTAAAGTCATACTAGGATATTTTCCTTTTAAAGGATAATAAAGCTTAGTAATAACTATTAAAAAATTGATTTCAATTAAAAAAAGCGACATTCTTAACGAATGTCCCTGTTTAGCTCTTTAGTTTCTATATTTATAAATTGCAAATGTTTTAGTATTTGTAACCTTATCTCTAACTTCTATGTCAAAATTTGATCCTGTTTTAATACCAATTACAATATCAATTAATGCGGTCTGACCAGGTTCAACCCACTCAACTGATTTATTTGTGGTGATGAGTGGATATAAAGTTACACCGTTACCTGTTTCATCATAAATTAAAAAGTTTGAGTCACATAAAGCTTCTCTTTTTGTTCCAATATTTTTACCTTCAATCGTAATAATTGCAACTGTCTCTACCGCTCGATCAGGCATTTCACTTTCCATATACTCATTACGCTCATCTGTTAGCGCGATTGATTTAATGTTAATTTCAAATGGTTCCTCACTAAATTGCGCTAACACAGTAAATGGTGTCCCTAGTTCAAGCTCATCTAAGTATGAAGCCGTCACAAGCGATGATTCAAAAATGGTCTCAACAACTGTTTCGGTATCAATTGTCGCAAAAGGCTCATCCTCTGTATTATGAGCCACATCAATTTTCAAAATATCCCCTGTTGTAATTCCAACATTTATTTTAATCGTCCGTCTACGACCAGGTGCTATGGCTGCATAACTTGAGAATTCGAGATCTAAATCATAACCCGACATGGGATATAAGTCTAACCTCTTCCCTGTTTCATCATAAAAATGAAAATAGGACTCATTTAACAACACGACTTCATCTGATATATTAATTGCCTCAATAGTTACAATTGCGACATTATCCACCGCCTCATTGAACTCATTACGTGCATCCGTTAACGTCACATCGGTCACAGCAATTTCTAACACCTCTTTTTCGTCATGGATTAACTTAAATGTCTGGCCTAGTGGAATGGTTATTTTTCCGATCGTTGTTTTCTCTTCAATGGGTGTTCCATTGATTGTAACCTCATCCTCTGTTTCAGTTGTTGAACACCCTATTATAAAACAGGTCAGTGTTAAAATAACTAATAATGCTTGCTCTTTTTTCATCATTATCTCCCCCTCTTGTTGAATCATATCGGATTTTAAGATAACGTGCAATAAGTATTAACCGACGTCATGGCCTAGATAGCGAGTGTAATGAAGGTAAAAAGCAAAATACTACATCTTCTCAAATAGTAATTAAGCATTTTAAAGATGTGGATAACCCACTAATAGGGTTATTCACATCTTTTTATTGATATGAAAGATTATCATTCATAAAACATTGACTATTTTATCCAAATAAACTAGAATATTACCTTGGCAGGTGTCTTGTCACCTGTAAAGTTTATTAGGAGGCGGCTGTATGAAAAATAAAATTGCTGGAACTCTTTATGGAATGGCAATCGGTGATGCTATGGGAATGCCCTCTGAACTTTGGAGTCGAAAAAAAGTCCAACAGTTTTTTAGGGGCATTACAGATTTCTTAGATGGACCTTCGGAAAATGAAGTGGCTTATCAGTATAAAAGAGGACAATTTACAGATGATACTGCACAAGCTTTAATCATCCTAGACTCTTTAATAGCCAATCATTTCAACGTTTTGCCAACTGATATCGCAACTAGACTTCTTGCTTGGGCAAAAAAAGAACAAGCTTTTGAAAAAAACATTTTAGGGCCCACATCTAAAGCCGCCTTACTTAGTTTTAAAGAAGGAAAAAATATAGAATCGATTACGAATCAATCTGGGACAAACGGTTCTGCAATGAGGATTCCTCCTGTTGGCTGTTTATTCTTACCTGATGAAAAATCAGAGCTCATTCAATATGTAGCGCATATTACAAAGGTTACGCACAGTAGTGACATCACGATAGCTGGTGCCTGTATGATTGCTCACGCTGTAAGTTGTGCCATGATCTACAAAGACTTTGATGAAATTTTACAATCTGTTTATAGTATTGAACAAGAGGCACTTGCTCTTGGGGCTGATACTATTAATCCATCTCTTGTTGCAAGAACGAAGCTTGGCATTGAATTTGCTAAACGTTATAAAGACCAAGATGAATCGTTCTTAGAGGCTATCTATCAAATCATCGGATGTGGTGTAACAATTAGTGAATCAGTTCCTGCTGCTCTTGCAATTGCTTATTATGCGAAAGATGTAAAACATTGTAGTTTACTTTGTGCAAATCTCGGGGGAGACACTGATACAATCGGAGCGATGGCTTGTGCGATTTGTGGTGCTTACCAAGGATACACAGCACTTGATTCATCATGGGTTGAACTTATTAATGAAGCAAATGATGTCAATTTAATGGAATATGTAGATGCATTAGCAAAACAAAGGGGGGGCGTAATGTGAAAACTTTACTGCTTGGGAATGCGATTGTAGATGTTATTTTAAATATCGACGTCTTACCTAAAACGGGTGACGATATTTTCTGCCAAAAACAGAGCGTCACAATTGGTGGATGCGCGTATAATGTGGCAACGATTTTAAATCACTTTGATGTAGAACACGATTTGGCTGTTCCCGTTGGTTCTGGGTCTTACGCCTCAATGATTAAGGAAGAATTAATCAAACATGGCTATCCCGTTCACATCGAGGAGCAAACTGTGGATAACGGATATTGCCTTTGTTTAGTTGAACATCACGGAGAACGGACCTTTATAACAGTTCCTGGTGTTGAAGCTAACTATCAAAGACGTTGGTTAGATGCTTTTAGTGGGGAACAGTATGATAATATCTACATTTCTGGATACGAGATGGAAGGGTTAAGTGGGGCTATTATCAGTCAATGGCTAAGTACGCAAGAAATAAAAAATCTATACTTCGCTCCAGGTCCACGTATTACATTTATCGAACAAGAAACAATGGAACGTTTATTTAAGCTACATCCTATTTTACATATTAATCAGTCTGAAGCTTTAAGCTTCACAAAAGAGCAAGATTTAAATCTTGCTGTGAGAAAACTATACGCTTTAACTCATAACGAATTATTTATCACACTCGGGGAACACGGTGTTCTACATTTTGATGGGGAAAATCAAATGATTATAGAAGCACCTAAAACCACAGTTGTTAACACAATCGGAGCGGGTGATAGCCATCTTGGAGCAATCATTGCACTAAGATCACTCGGTTATGAGACAAAACAATGCTGTGAGATTGCCAACAAAGTTGCAGCCAAAGTCGTGAGCTTACAAAGCAGTAAATTTGAAGAAGAATATTTCAATAAGGGGGATTTTTTATGTCAGCATTAGTGATGAAAACAAAAAATTATTTTAGTGATTGGAGCATTTTTGAAATTTCATGGTTAATTATTTCAACGTTAACGATGCTTATTTTAAGTATTGTTTGGGGTGATACTCCAATGGCATTAATTAGTGGTGTAACAGGAATTATTTCAGTTGTTCTTTGTGCAAAGGGAAAAATTTCAACCTATGCTTTCGCTACAATAAATGTTGGCCTTTATGCGATTATTGCTTATCAAAATCGACTTTTTGGAGAAGTCATGTTAAATGGATTTTACTATCTTCCAATGAATCTTGTTGGATTTTATATGTGGCGTAAACAAAAAAATGATGAGGGGACCGTTATTGCTCGTCGCTTAACTGCTAAACAAATTTTTCTACTCGTTATCGGTCTAGTGATTGCTATTGTAGCTTATTGGAGAGTACTTATCGCTCTTGGTGGAAATCTACAACTAATTGACTCAACAACAACAATTCTATCGATTGTTGCTTTCTTATTACAAATTGGACGCTTCACAGAACAATGGATTTTATGGATGATTATCAATGTGTTCTCTATTATGATGTGGACACTACTTCTTGGAACTCCTGATGGCTCAGTAACGATGATTATCATGTTCTCAGCCTACTTAATTAATGGAATTTATGGATACCGAAATTGGCTGAAATTGAGTAAAAATAAATAATAAAAAGCTCTAG
>NZ_AEXQ01000118.1:0-54460 GCF_000191865.1 Turicibacter sp. HGF1 | reverse complement strand
TACTTGTTGTTTTTTATATGCGTGAATAAAGTTAAAGTAGTATGGAATAGCAATGATAAATCCACCAACAATATTCCCGATAGTAGCAATGAATAAATTCCATCCAATACCACCAAACGTAATATCAGCACCTAAAACTTTTCCCATTCCTAAAACAAACATATTAGCAATACAGTGTTCTACACCCATTAAAGCAAAGACTGCAACAACGATAACATTTAATAAAACTTTTCCTGTTACATCTTTGGCTGCATAAGATACATATACACCACCGGCAATTAAGATATTACATAAAATTGCACGGAAGAAAACTTCTGATGTTGAAAGTGTATGAATTTTTACTTCAGCAATATGCATAATATTTTCTGCAACCGTTGGACTAACACCATTTGTAAATAAACGAGCCCCGTATAGTAATCCAATAGCACATAAAATACCTAATAGGTTACCGACCCAAACTAGTACTAAATTCTTAATATAAGCACTTACTTTAACTTCTTTTTTAAAGCATGCTTTAGCAATTAATGTATTTCCAGTAAATAAATCTGCTCCCGTTAATAAAATTAAAATTAAAGCAATTGGGAATAAGAATGAACCGACAACTTTACCTACATAAGGGTCTGACATTTGACCATAAACTAGTAAATAAACTGTATATCCTAAGCCGATAAATAATCCAGCTAGCATACCAGAAATTAAAACAACACTATTTTTTCTAGATACTTTGTATTTACTTACTTCAACGACTTCATTCGCAATTTCTTTTGCTGATAACATACGTGGTTGTTGCATATTGTGCCCTCCATAATATTTTTTGTTTTTAAAAGATATCAGATATAAAGTATTACTTTCCTATTTTACAAATTTAACTTCTCTTCGACAAGAAAAAAAATCTATTTTCTTTACTAATCACTCATTTTATTTACGTTTTCATATAATTTCTTACATAAAAATTTAGTTGATATATGAGGATGAATATTTATTATATATTAACTAGTATTTTAATTTGTAAAAGAGTTATACACAGAAGGAATTTATTATATAAAAAAAGAGAAACACTTTTTTGTGCTTCTCTTTTAAAAAATATGATTTTATTTAAATTAACTTATCTAAAATAAAATTATTTTTTCGCTTGTGGTTTTTTGAAAATTAAGTATTGAACAATCGTCATGATTTGTCCAGTTAAGAAGTATAATCCAAATGCAAATGGTGTTCCAATTGTGATTGAGAACATTGCAAATGGGAAGTAGTAAGTCATAACTTTCATCATCATATTGCTTGTTTGGTTTTGTTGAGCGCTAGAGGCCATGTTCTTATTCATCATACGTTGAGAAAGAATCGTTAATCCAGCTACAATGAATGCCAAAATATAGTTAGGCATTGTTCCAGTTGCTCCTAAGTTAATTCCGAAGAATTCCGCTGCAGCCGCATCTTTAATTAATGGATGACGAGAAATTGCTTGGTAGAATGCTAAGAAGACTGGCATTTGTAAGAATGGTAAAATACATCCCATCATTGGGTTATAGTTGTATTTTTTGTAAAGATCCATCATCTCAGTTTGCATTTTTGCTTGAGAAGCTTGATCTTTTTTGTTTTCATATTTCTTTTGAATTTTTTGCATCTCCGGTTGGATTTCTTGCATCACAGCCATTGATTTATTTGATTTTGAATATAATGGCATTAAGATTAAACGAATAATTGCAGTCGCCAGGATAATCGCAAATCCTAGGTTTTGGCTTAATATGTTATATAAAAATGTAATGAATGTTGCTAATGGTAATACGAAGACCTTGTCCCATAAACCAGATGCTGTTTCAGATGTAATTGGAACTTGCGAAATACTACATCCTGATAATAATCCAACAGCTAAAACCAATGTTAATGTTAGACCTAATTTCTTTTTCAAGTGAATACCTTCTTTCCCCTAGTAGTGTTTATTGATATATTGTTAAGTCAATTAATTATCAAAACCAAGTCAAAACCAACAATATTCTAAACTTTCCATAATTATATTAAATACTTACAATAATGAGTATTATAAGTGAATTTAAGGGCTAATTCAATAAAAATTGTGTAAAAAAACTTTTAAAAATGAAGGGTTATCATTATAAAAAATTCTTTTAATGAAAAAAACACATAAATTAGAAGCAATTTTATTTAGATATAAAATTATAATTATTAGAATTTTTAACGATTATTTTTTTTTCATTATTATTTTGATTATAAATGATTACTCATATTCTTTATTTTAAAAAAATATCTTAAAAATTTTCTAATTTAGGGATAAGAATGAGATAGATTGCTTTTGATGAGAGTTGAGGATAGTTTTATGAAGGAATCCTAGATAGATGGTAGCTTAATGTTAGAAAAATCAAATGATAAGCGATACCATGAATTTTTTAAATCAGAGGTTATGGATTCTCATAGCAATTAGAATGAATGGAGATAGAAGGACAAATTATTTATTTGATAAATTCTAGTTGTAGGTAAAAGTGGTAATTTAAAAAGCTTAGAAAAATGAAATGGATTTTAGCGTTCATGATGGTTTGGTATTCATAAATCTTAACTGAAGATATAGTCGATTTTACTTTTAAAGTGTTTAATAGAAAAAATGACGGTCATATCTTTATGAGTTGGAAAATATTTTTTATTAAATTGAAACAAGAGATATTATTCGACGAGGTTAGCTATTCTTTAATGCTATAGTATTTAAAAAGATTGATTCGAAGAGAGAATTTTTTAATCGGATATTTATCCAAATTGTTGCAAAGTTTTAGAAAGAGGGGAATTTTTTGAAAAAGAAGTTAAGTTTAGTTGTATCTTTAATCTTAGCGATAGGATTGATGACGGGGTGTTCTATTTCAACTAAATCTATTACTCCTGAGACGGCATCCGGTCTATGGGATAAGGTCTTTGTATTACCATTAGCAACATTCATTACATTTTTATATAACTTATTAAATCAAAATTTGGGACTTGCGATTATTTTAGCTACCGCTATTGTTCGGTTAGTTTTAATGCCATTATATTTGAAGTCAAATAAGACTTCAGCTATTATGCAAGAGATTCAGCCAGAGATGCAACGGATTCAAAAGAAATATGAAAATAAAACAGATCAAGCATCTCAAGTAAAAATGCAAACTGAGATGATGGATCTTTATAAAAAATATAATTTTAATCCGATGATGGGATGTATTTTGCCATTTTTACAAATGCCAGTCTTTTTAGCATTCTACCAGGCAATTTCTCGTCATCCATTAATTAAAGATGCAGCTGCATCTGAATTTTTAGGGGTTAATTTAGGTGCCACAGTACAACTGGCTAACTGGATTTTGGCCCTTATTGTAGCGGGGCTTTCAATTTATTCTCAGCGCTTGATGAATAAGAGTATGATGACTAATTCGTCTGCGCAACAAAATAAAACGAGTAATATGATGATGAAAGTAATGACTTATTATATGACATTTGCCATGTTTTCGATTACAATAGCGACTCCATTTGCGTTTGGACTCTATTTTTTAACAGGGTCCGTGATGCAAATTATTCAATTCTTTATTGTAAAAAGATCAACTTCTAACCAATAAACAATACATATAAACTGAGTGTTTAAGTGACTTAAGCTAGTTGAAGTCACTTTTTGTTTTTTTACCTCTGTAAAATTTAACATGATTCTTCGAGTAACGACATATTATTTACTAAGGATGATTAGTTTTAGTCGAGGAGAGGGTGAATTTAGATGGGAAATATCACGAATATTGAGCTACATCGTCTTTATGAAGCAGCTATTGCGTTTAGAGATTTAAAGCCGTGGACGTGGATGTATGCATCTCAGGTATTTATTATTCATGACGATGAAAGGGATATTGATGGATTTTGTAGTATTATGGGAATGATGGGCGAACATTTCTCATTATCTGTGTATTTAGGTCCAAGTGGTTATCAATCATATCGATATTTGTATGATAAAGCAAGTTTAGCTTATATGGATCATGTCTTTATGAAAAGTGAAGTGAAACGTAATTGTTTAACAGTTAGTTTCGAAAATTCGGAAAACATGACAGATGTCGATGATGAACAAGCAATATTACTTGGATATGATTTTAAGGGAAAAAATCAGTTTCCACGCTTCAGATATCATCATCCAGGCGTTTACTCTTGGTATTTAACTGATGGATGGCAATGCCGTTTTTTAACGAAGGCGATAGAACAAGCTATAGTGGTGTCTAAGCTTTGTTTTCAAAAGGTGTTAAAGGTTCCTGAAATTTATGATGCAAAGTATTATATGCGTTATCATACAGATGAAGGTTGGAAATCTAAGTTTGTGGATGCGAGTCTATACCGCAAAAGTGTCTCAACTAAAAAAACAATTTTTCAAAATGATTTACTCGCCTATCGCTTAAAAAAATTGCCTCAGTTACTCGTCACATTAGAAGCCATTCAATTTTACTTACCAACTCCGGTTGTATCAGAAAACTCAAAGCAACCTTTCTATATGTTGGTGACAGCCTTTGTGGATTCTGAAGAAGGCCAATTGTTTTTCCTAGATATTCAGGAAACGGCAGCCCTTTATTTAACGGATACGATTAATGAGTTTGGAAAACAATTACTTGAACTTAAACTCAGACCATGCGAAATTGTCGCTGAAGATGAAGATACTTATGCATTACTTGAAGATTTTTGTCACCAAATTGATGTTAAGCTAACATTAAATCCACACGTTTTAAGAGCTCACGAATTTGCAGAATATATTTTTGAAGAGTTACAAACATCAGCAAATGAACCTAAAGCGATTGAAAGTGAAGAAATGACAGATGAAGAAAAATTAGTTAGTTTTGTAGAACAAATTACAGATACATTACAGACGCAACAAGCTTTAGATGACCTATCGCCTTCACAGCAACAACACTATAAAGTGATAACTCAGACGTTTGTTTTAGCTATGTATACTATTAAGGATCAAATTCCAAATGAATGGACATCCGATGCAGTAAAAGATATTTGTTTACATGTTCTTCCCGAACAATTAGATCTTAATTTATTACTGGATGCAGCTGCTGTTTTAAATCATTTTATCAGTGTTTTAGGAGAAGATGAAATCATTCCAAAATATCGTTCTTTGTTATTAGTTATTAACAATTGTTTATAATAATAAAACGACAGGTACTGTCGTTTTATTATTTTTCCAAAAATTACTGTTTGAGAAGGTTAAAGCATGTTACAATCATCGTAGTTTATCATTTGATTAGTAGGGAGCGAAAATAATGAACGTGAATGAGAAAATTAATTTATTAAGAAATATGATGAAAAATCATGGATTATCCGCGTATGTGATTCCGAGTTCTGATGCACATCTAAGTGAATATGTGGCGACACATTGGCAAGGTCGTGCGTATATGTCGGGATTTACAGGTTCTGCGGGGACACTTGTGATTACATTAGATGAGAGTGGACTTTTCACAGATGGACGTTACTTCATTCAAGCTGAAAATGAGTTAAAAGGAAGTGAGGTTAAGCTGTTTAAGATGGCACAACCGGGCGTTCCAACTATTAATGAGTATTTAGTTAGTGTGTTGAATGAAGGAGATACAGTAGGATTTGATGGGAAAGTATTATCTGTTGCGACTGTTAAAGAGATGAAAAAGGCGTTTGAAGCTAAACATCTTAAACTTAAAGTCGATGAAGATTTACTTGATTCTGTTTGGGAAAATCGTCCGGCAATTCCATCAACAGATGTATTTGTTCATGAAACTCAGTATACAGGATATAGTTGTCATGAAAAGTTGAGCATTGTACGCGAGGAAATGAAAAAAATATCGGCCAATGGTTATGTTTTAACAGCACTTGGAAGTATTGCTTGGTTATTTAATGTTCGAGGTGATGATATTTTATTCAATCCGCTTGTCGTTTCTTATGGCTTAGTACTTGAAAATGAAGCTTACTTATTTGTAGATAATCATCGTTTAAGTGAAGATGTTAAAACGTATCTAACTGAAAATGGTGTGACATTGAAAGATTACGCTCAAATTGATGAGGTGTTAAATCAATTAAGTGGTTCTATTTTATGTCCTGTTGATTCAATGAACTATTATTTATACGATATTTTAACGAAGAAACAAGAGGTAACAGTGATTGATGGACATGATATCGTTAATGAATTGAAAGCTGTTAAAAATAAAGTTGAGATTGAAAATACACATAATGCTCAAGTAAAAGATAGCGTAGCGTTAGTTGGTGCGGTTTGCGAGATTTATGAAAAGCTAGACTCAGAAGCGGGATTAACTGAATTCGATGTGCGTGAAATTTTAGAAGTTCATAGAAGCCGTCAACCATTAAATTATGGTTCAAGTTTTGGGGCTATTGTTGCTTACGGTGCAAATGCAGCTATGATGCATTATAATCCAACGAAAGAGAATTGTACGAAACTTGATAAAAAAGGATTCCTGCTTATTGATTCAGGAGGGCAATATCTTGATGGAACGACGGATATTACAAGAACTTTTGTGCTTGGTGAGTTGACTGATGAAGAAAAATTACATTACACACTTGTTTTAAAAGGACATATTAATCTGTGTAAAGCAGTCTTCCAAAAAGGATGTACAGGTGGAAATCTTGATATTTTAGCTCGTCAACCAATTTGGGAGTATGGATTAGACTATCGTTGTGGAACAGGTCATGGGGTTTCTTATTTCGGTGGGGTTCATGAAGGTCCACAAGGGTTTAGATTAACGCAAACTGTTCCATTAAAACCGGGAATGATGATTACGAATGAACCAGGAATTTATGAGGAGGGTCGTCACGGAATTCGTATTGAAAATACGTTATTAGTTGTAGAACGTAATGCAACAGAATATGGTGAGTTTTATGAATTTGAAACTATTTCATACTTCCCGATTGATACGAGAGCGGTTGATGTAACATTAATGACAGAATCAGAATTAGCATGGTTAAATCAGTATCATCAAAAAGTGTTAGACGTTTTATCACCTAATTTAGAAGGACGCGAATTAGAGTGGTTAGTCGAACAAACAAAACCTTTAACAAAATAAATGAGGAAAAGACTAATTTCTCGGGAAATTAGTCTTTTTTTTAACTATAGTAGAAGGAGTAGATGGTTTTTATCGTTTTAGAGTGGGGCGTATTATTTAATAATTTATAATAAAAACAAAATTATCATTAAAATATTACCTATAATTATATAGTAGATGGATTAGTAAAAATTAGATAGTGAATAGTTGAGAATACTAAAAGATGAAATGTTATAATGAAAGACTAAAAGACAACTAAGAAAGTGCCGGTGAGTATGATGGAACAAGTTTTTGATCGTATCGTTGAATTTTTAGAAAGTGAGTTAGGCGTGGATTCGAGTGGACATAGTATTGATCATGCCCTTCGTGTTTCTAGAATCGCTAAACATATTTCTAAAAGAGAAGGAGGAAATGAACGTGTTATTTTAATTTCGGCATTAGTTCATGATGTGATTGATGCGAAATTATTTGAAGATGTTGTTGCTCAAAAAGCTAAGTTATTTTTGTTTTTACAAATGATTGGATGTACACAGTCTGAGTTAGAGCAAATTTTTTATATAATTGAAAATATTTCTTATAAAGGGGGGAATGGAGAAGCTGTTAAAACTTTAGAGGCCCAAATTGTTCAAGATGCTGATCGTTTAGATGCAATTGGAGCAATTGGGATCGGTCGTACGTTTATGTATGGTGGAGCAAAAGGTTCTAAAATGTTCGATGAAGATATTGAACCCGTAGATTTTTTAGATGAGGCTGCGTATCGTGCACATCAAGGAACAGTAATTAATCACTTTTATGAAAAATTATTTAAATTAAAGGATTTAATGAATACAGAGACGGCAAAAGAAATTGCCAACCATCGTCATCAAGTAATGGAGTCATTTGTTAAAGAATTTTTAAGTGAATGGTTTTTTGTATAAAAACGTTTTTCTGTCGAAACATGTATTTGTCGTTCAGGAATTGTTGACATTTTAAAAGAATTCTCCTATAATAACCAAGAAAGCTTTAATTCGGTCCCGTGAGGCTGAGAAGAACACGTTAATAGATAATAGATATTTTATATCTTCCTTTAATGGAACTCGTGTATCCTCTTTTGGCCTACCTATAAGCTAAAAGGGGATTTTTTTGTATAATAAAAGGCTTCATCGAGCATCTGCTCGTTGAAGGTGGATTGAAGATTAAGCCAATTCTTATACAGAAAAAATAAAGCTAAAAAAGAAAAGAAGGGTGATTATTATGGAAAAGAAGTTAGTTTTAGATGTCCATGAAAAACCAAAAGCATTACACTGGATTGCATTAAGTATTCAACACGTTTTAGCCATGTTTGGATCAACAGTTTTGGTCCCAATTTTAACAGGATTACCAGTAAGTTTAGCTTTAATTTCATCAGGAATTGGAACTTTATTTTATATTTTTGTAACAAAAGGAAAATCACCAGTCTATTTAGGATCATCATTTGCGTATATTGCTCCAATTACAGCAGCTTTAGCATTAAGTGCAACAGGAGTAGCAGACGGAGCTAATTATGGGGCCGTGATGGGCGGATTAATGATGGTTGGGTTAGTTTATATGTTTATTGCGGTCATCATTAAATTTGTCGGAACTGATTGGTTAAATAAAATTTTACCACCAGTTGTTATCGGACCAACAATTATGGTTATCGGATTAAGTTTAGCAGGAACTGCGGTAAATATGGCATCAGAACATATCGTAGTTGCATTAATCACATTGCTAACAGCCGTTATCGTGTCAACTTATACAAAAGGATTATTACAACTACTCCCAATCTTTAGTGGAATTGTAGCAGGATATATTTCAGCGGTGTGCTTTAACTTAGTTGATTTCACACCAGTTGCACAGGCGAACCTATTCGAACTTCCAAGCTTTGCTTTTTTACATTCAAAGCCAGTCTTTAGCTTAGAAGTAGCAGCGATTATGATTCCGGTTGCAATTGTAACCATTACAGAGCATATCGGAGATCACTTAGTTCTTGGCACAATCGTTGGACGAGACTTAACAAAAAATCCTGGATTACATCGAACATTAATTGGGGATGGGGTTGCAACATTTATGGCTGGATTCATTGGCGGACCAGCAAATACAACATACGGTGAAAATACTGGAGTTATTGGTTTAACAAAAGTAGCTTCTGTTTGGGTTATCGGTGGGGCAGCAATTGTCGCTTTCACGCTAGGATTCATCGGAAAATTTACAGCATTAGTTCAAACAGTACCAAGCGCGGTTATGGGTGGAGTTAGTATCTTACTATTTGGAGTTATTGCTTCATCAGGTGCACGTGTCTTAATCAATAATCAAATCGACTTTGGAAAACAACGTAACTTGATTATCGGTGCGGTTATTTTAATCACAGGAATCGGTGGATTAACAATTAACATTGGACAAATCACTTTATCAGGAATGGCATTGGCTGCGATTATCGGTGTTATCTTACACTTAATCTTACCTGAAAAAGAAGCTTCTTACGGGCCAAGTTCTAGAACAACTGAATGTGAATTAGAAGTAGCAGAAGAATCTGTATCTTCTACTGTTGTGAAGGCAAAACCAACTGTGACTAATTAGTCTTTTATAAAAGAGTCAGCTTTTGTGCTGATTTTTTTATAACCAAATTTCAAGAAAAATATAGAAAATAAGGAAAAATATTGTAGAAAAAGGTGATAAGAATGACTCAAGTGAAGCATTTAACACGATTATCTGATTTAACGATTGAAGAAATTATGACTATTTTAGAAACAGCAAATCAATATGCTGAAGGTGGGAATGTACCACAATTAACAGGCAAAGTAGTAGCAAATTTATTCTTTGAACCAAGTACAAGAACTCAGTATTCATTTGCGATGGCTGAACATAAAGTGGGGCTCCACACATTAGATTTTACGGCAGAAACTTCGAGCGTTCAAAAAGGAGAAACGCTTTATGACACAGTTAAAACATTTGAAGCCATCGGAGTAGATGGAGTTGTTATCCGTCACCCACAAAATAACTACTTTGATGAACTGATTCCAAATCTCAACATTCCAATATTCAATGGTGGAGATGGAAGTGGTAATCATCCGACGCAGTCATTACTTGATTTACTCACTATCCTTCAAGAGTATGGGGAATTTGAAGGATTAAAGATTGCAATTGTTGGAGATATTGCTCACTCACGCGTTGCACATACAAATATTGAAGTGATGAATCGATTAGGAATGGAAGTTCATGTGGTAGCACCGGAACAATTCCAGGAGGTTGGGTACCATTGGGAAACATTAGATGAAGTGATTGAGGAAATGGATATTATCATGCTACTTCGAGTTCAACACGAACGTCACGATAATGGGATGAGCTTAACAAAAGAAGAGTATCATCAGCAATATGGATTAACAGTAGAACGTGAAAAACGTATGAAAGATGGAGCGATTATTATGCATCCGGCACCATTTAACCGTGGAGTAGAGATTGCAAATGAAGTCGTCGAATGTGAACGAAGTCGAATCTTTAAACAGATGGAAAACGGAGTTTATGTTCGTATGTCAGTTTTAACTCATTTATTAGGATAAAAGTCATCGAGCGAATATGATTACAAATTTTGAGTAGGAAGTGATTGGAATGATACTTTTAAAAAATGGAAAACGTGTTAATGAACACGGTGAGTTCGAATCAGTTGAAATTTTAATCAACAAAGGGATGATAAAAAAAATAGCTGATCATATTGAGGAAACATCAGCAACCGTATATGACTTAAAAGGAAAATTAGTTGCACCTGGATTAATTGATGTACATGTTCATCTAAGAGAACCGGGATATGAAAGAAAAGAGACAATTGAAACAGGGACGGAAGCGGCAGCCCGTGGCGGATACACCACAATAGCAGCGATGGCTAATACCATCCCAGTCCCAGATACACTTGAAAATGTTTCATATATTGAAAATTTAATTAAACAAAGTGCAAAGGTACGTGTTTTACCTTACGGAGCGATTACGATTGGGGAGCGCGGTGAGGAAATCGTCGACGTTGAGGGATTATCAAATACAAGTATTTTAGGATTCTCAGATGATGGGAGAGGAATTCAAGAAGCTGGTGTAATGTATCAAGCTATGCAACGTGCGAAGGCAGTTAATAAACCAATCGTTGCTCACTGTGAGGATGATAGTTTATTATTTGGCGGTTATTTACACGAGGGAGAATATGCTAAGGCAAATGGACATCGTGGAATTTTATCAGTTAGTGAATCAGCACAAATTGCACGAGATATTATGTTAGCACAGGCGACAGGAGTTCATTATCATATCTGTCATATCAGTACAAAGGAAAGTGTTGAGTTAGTTCGTTTTGCAAAATCACAAGGTATTAATGTAACAGCTGAAGTTTCACCACATCACTTAATTTTATGTGATATGGATATTCAAAACGATGATCCAAACTTTAAAATGAATCCGCCACTACGCAGTGATGAAGATCGTGCGGCATGTATTGCAGGACTTCTCGATGGAACGATTGATGTCATTGCAACAGACCACGCACCACACCATGAAGATGAAAAAGCGTGGGGGCTTGAAACAGCGCCGTTTGGAATTGTTGGACTTGAAACAGCATTCCCGCTACTTTACACTCACTTCGTTAAGACGAATAAAATGAGTTTAAAACAATTACTTGACTGTATGAGTACTAAACCGGCTCAAATCTTTGACTTACCATATGGAACGTTGAATATAGGTGTAAGTGCAGATATTACAGTCATTGATTTAGATAAAGAGAGGGAGATTGATCCGAAAACATTTAAATCAAAAGGAAAAAATACACCATTTACTGGTTATAAAACAATGGGATGGCCAGTCATGACTTTAGTAGAAGGAAAAATTGTTTATATTGAGTCTGAGATGAACTAACAGGAGGGTTAAAAATGTATAATCGTAAGCTTGTATTAGAAGATGGAACAGTATTTTTAGGAACGGCATTTGGATGCACAGATTCAGTGATTGGAGAAGTCGTATTCAATACTGGAATGACAGGATATCAAGAAATTTTATCTGATCCATCATATTTTGGTCAGATGGTTACGATGACATATCCTCTTATTGGAAACTACGGAATTAATGATCATGACTTCGAATCATTCTCACCATCAGCATCTGCAATTATTGTAAAAGAATATTGTGAAGTGCCGTCTAACTGGCGTAAAACAAAAACATTAAGTCAATTTTTAGAAGCAAAGAAAGTTCCAGGACTTTGCAATGTTGATACGCGAGCATTAACTATCAAAATCCGAGAGCATGGGGCTATTCGCGGAATGATTGCTGACATTAACTTAAGTGATGAAGAAATTTTGGCCAAGTTAAAAGCAACACCTGTTTTAAATCGTCATGTTGAGCATGTTTCAACCAAAATGGTTTATACAGCACCAGGATCAGGGCACCGAGTTGTCTTAGTAGACTTCGGAGTAAAAAAAGGAATTGTGCGTGAATTAACAGCTAGAGGATGCGAAGTGGTTGTGGTTCCATTCGATACAACAGCTGAAGCAATTGAATTGTTAAATCCAGATGGAGTCGTATTAAGTAATGGTCCTGGAGACCCAAAAGATGTCGTTGAGGCCTTACCAATGATTCGCAAAATTCAAACGAAATACCCATTATTCGGAATCTGCTTAGGTCATCAATTATTTGCCTTAGCAAATGGAGCAGATACGAAGAAAATGAAGTTTGGACACCGTGGATGTAATCACCCAGTAAAAGATTTACTGACAAATAAAGTGCATATCACATCACAAAACCACGGATATGAGGTAGACCGTGATTCAGTTGAAGGGACAGATTTAGAGGTAACTCATGTTGCTTTAAATGATAATACTGTTGAAGGATTATCACATAAAACATATAAAGCATTCACAGTACAATACCATCCTGAAGCATCTCCAGGACCAGATGATGCAAGTTACTTATTTGATCGATTCATTTCAAATTTAAAATAATCCCTTTTTTGGATTAAGGATGAGAAGAATAATTTATTAGGAGGAATACACTATGCCAAAACGTACGGATATTAATCGCATTTTAGTTATTGGGTCAGGGCCAATTATTATCGGACAAGCAGCTGAGTTTGACTATGCGGGGACACAAGCTTGCCAATCTTTAAAAGAAGAAGGATATGAAGTGATTTTAGTTAACTCAAATCCTGCGACAATTATGACGGATACAGAAGTTGCCGATAAAGTTTATATGGAGCCTTTAACAAAAGAATTCCTAAGTAAAATTATTCGTAAAGAACGCCCAGATGCAGTGCTTCCATCGCTTGGAGGACAAACAGGGTTAAATTTAGTTGTTGAATTAGCTGAAGATGGAATTTTAAGAGAATGTAACGTTGAAATTTTAGGAACAGATTTATCAGCGATTAAAAAAGCAGAAGACCGCGATTTATTTCGTGAGTTAATGTTTGAATTAAAACAGCCGATTCCAGAATCAGAAATTGTTAATACAGTCGAAGAAGCCGTAGCTTTTGCTAATACAATCGGATATCCAATTATTGTTCGTCCTGCTTTTACACTTGGAGGAACAGGTGGGGGAATCGTTGCCGATGAAGCTGCACTACGTGTTACAGTTGAAAATGGATTAAATTTATCTCCAGTAACGCAATGTTTAATTGAAAAATCAATTGCAGGATATAAAGAGATTGAATATGAAGTTATGCGTGATGCAAATGATAATGCAATTGTGGTTTGTAATATGGAAAATTTTGATCCAGTTGGAATCCATACGGGAGATTCAATTGTCGTGGCGCCTTCTCAAACATTAGCAGATCGCGAATATCACATGTTACGCGAAGTGTCATTAACGATTATTCGCGCCTTAGGAATTGAAGGAGGATGTAATGTTCAGTTAGCTTTAGATCCTCATAGCTTCAATTATTATGTTATTGAGGTAAATCCACGTGTTTCTCGTTCCTCAGCACTAGCGTCAAAGGCAACAGGATATCCAATCGCTAAGATTGCAGCCAAAATTGCAGTGGGATTAACACTAGATGAAATTATCAATCCAGTAACTGGTGTTTCTTATGCTTGCTTTGAGCCTGCACTTGACTATGTGGTTGCAAAAATTCCACGTTGGCCATTCGATAAATTTAACTCAGCGAATCGTCGTTTAGGAACTCAGATGAAAGCGACTGGAGAGGTTATGGCGATTGGTCGTAACTTTGAAGAGGCATTATTAAAGGCAGTTCGTTCACTGGAGACAAAAGTGTATCATGTCGAATTGAAATCTTTAAAAGAAGAATCTGACGAAATTTTATGGAAACGTACGAAGGAAGCGGATGATGAGCGATTATTTGTCATCAGTGAATTAATTCGCCGTGGGGCGTCGATTAATGAGATTCATGAAGTGACGAAAATAGATTTATTCTTCTTAACAAAATTAAAAGGGATTATTGATTTTGAATCAGTGATTAAAGAAAATCCATGGAATTTAGATATCTTAGGACAAGCTAAACGTATGGGATTTGCTGATATTACGATTGCAAAGTACTGGGGAAGTACAGAGCTTGAAGTTTATAACTTCCGTAAAGAAAAATCAATAATGCCAGTTTATAAAATGGTTGATACATGTAGTGCGGAATTTGAATCAAAAACACCTTACTACTATGGAACTTATGAAACATTCAATGAGTCTAAGCGCACAGATAAACCAAGTGTTGTCGTGTTAGGATCAGGACCAATTCGTATCGGACAAGGGGTAGAGTTCGATTACGCAACTGTTCACTGTGTTATGGCTATTCAACAAGCAGGTTACGAAGCGATTATTATTAATAACAATCCGGAGACAGTATCTACGGACTTCTCAATTTCAGATAAATTATACTTTGAACCCTTAACAATCGAAGATGTCATGCATGTGATTGATTTAGAACAACCAGAGGGAGTTATCGTTCAGTTCGGTGGGCAAACAGCGATTAACTTAGCTTCTAAATTACAAGAGCGTGGCATTAAAATTTTAGGAACATCTTTAGAAAATATCGATCGTGCAGAAGATCGCGATCAATTTGAAAAATTATTACGCGAATTAGAAGTGCCACAACCATTAGGTTCAACTTGTCAATCAGTTGAAGGTGCTTTAGAAATTGCAAACCGAATCGGGTATCCAGTTTTATTACGTCCTTCATATGTACTCGGTGGACGTGCGATGGAAATTATTGATAACGATGCAGAAATCGAGCGTTACATGAAAGAAGCTTTAAAAGAGAATGGAGAAAATCCAATCTTAATCGATCGTTATTTAACTGGGAAAGAGGTAGAAGTTGATGCTATTTCAGATGGTGAGAATGTGTATATTCCAGGTATTATGGAACACATTGAACGTGCAGGGGTTCACTCAGGAGACTCGATGGCAGTTTATCCACCACAAACATTATCAGATAAAGTTATGGAATTATTAGTCGATTATACAACGCGTATTGCACGCGGATTAAAAATTGTTGGATTGTTAAATATCCAGTTCGTTGTGACAAAAGAAGAAGAAGTTTATGTTCTTGAAGTAAACCCACGTTCTTCTCGTACGGTGCCATTTTTAAGTAAAATTACAAATGTACCAATGGCAAATATTGCGACAAAAGCAATCCTTGGAAAATCATTAGTAGAACAAGGGTATGAGACAGGATATCATCCACATTCTGAAGGTGTTTATGTAAAAGCTCCAGTGTTCTCATTCTCGAAATTACGTAAAGTAGATATCTCTTTAGGCCCAGAGATGAAGTCAACAGGAGAAGCAATCGGAAAAGATAAAACATTAGAGAAAGCTTTATACAAAGCATTAGTTGCAGCGGGAATGAAAATGCCAATGCATGGACGTATTCTATTCACAATCGGTAACAGAGATAAAGAAGAAGCCGTTGAATTAGCTCGTAATTTTACAGAAATCGGATACGAATTAATCTCCACAGCAGGAACTTGTAAAATGTTACATGAACACGGAATCTATGCGACACCAATCGGTAAGATTGGAGAAGAGGGACGCACTGTTTTAGATGTGATTCGTGGGCAAAAAGTTCAATTCGTTATCAATACATTCTCAACAAGTAAAAAAGATAAAATTACAGATGGATTCTTAATTCGTCGTGAAGCGGTAGAAAACAACATTCCATGTTTAACATCACTTGATACTGCTAAAGCCGTATACAAAGTATTAGAATCAATGAGCTTCGCCATTGATGCATCTAAATAGCTCTAATCGAACGTCAGGGAGATTTAGACTATGTTGTCCAGCACTATTTGTCCCCATGAAAGAGAAATAGGAGTCGGGCTAAATAGCTCTAATTGAACTTTAGATAAACTTCATTGTTTATAAAACCGACATCACAAGATGTCGGTTTCAATAAGCAAGATTTCAATAAATCTGTTATATATAGAAAACGATAAATCTTTCATATTTCAGTCAGTCTTGGATGCACGTATTTGAGACGGATATTAAGACATTCTATAGAAGCGTTAAAAGTTTTTACGCTGTGAAAAACTTAACGCTTCTTATATATAAGGAGAGAAACTAAACCATGCGTAAAGTACAGAAGATGACGATTGTCAGTCAAAAAATGATTGCAAAAAATGTTTTTGAATTAGTATTAAGTGGTGACTTAGTTGAGTGCATGTTACAAGCTGGGCAGTTTGTTAATATTAAAATTAATGAGGTGGCTTATCCACTTTTAAGACGTCCAATCTCAATTTGTCATATTGATTATGAATTAAATCAGTTTACTGTCATCTACCGTGCTGAGGGTGAAGGAACAAAACTGTTATCTTTAAAAACTGCAGGTGAATTAGTTGATATTTTAGGTCCTCTTGGGACAGGATTTGAAATTGATGAAGTTCAAACTTCTGAGACAGTTGTGTTAGTCGGAGGTGGAATTGGGGTTCCGCCAATGTATGAAATGGCTAAGCGTCTAAATGCTAAAGGCGTTAAAGTAATCAGTGTGCTTGGATTTGCATCAAGTGCCGATGTTTTTTATGAAGAAGAATTTAAGAAGTTTGCAGAAGTATATATCGCAACAATGGACGGAAGCCATGGATTTAAAGGAAATGTTGTGGAGTTAATGAAGTCTGAAAATTTAGAATTTGATTGGATTTTTGGATGTGGACCAAAGGTGATGTTAAAAGCAATCGAAACAGAATACGGTCAAACGAAAAAAGGATATTTATCATTTGAAGAGCGTATGGCTTGTGGAATTGGAGCTTGCTACGCTTGTGTTTGCCAGTTAAATAACGGAAAAATGGCACGTGTCTGTAAAGAAGGACCAGTCTTTAAACTTGGGGAGGTAGCACTATAATGAATCGTTTAGCAGTTAATTTACCTGGATTAGAATTAAAAAATCCTGTTATTCCGGCATCTGGATGTTTTGGTTTTGGACGTGAGTTTGCAGAGTATTATGATTTGTCTCGTCTTGGATCAATTATGATTAAAGCAGCTACTGATGAAGCGCGTGTCGGGAATCCAACTCCACGAGTTGCTGAAACACCAGGTGGAATGTTAAATGCCATCGGATTACAAAATCCAGGTGTTGATGTAATTATTGAATGTGAATTACCATTTTTAGAGCAATATGATTTACCAATTATCGCAAACGTAGCAGGAAAAACGTTAGAAGAGTACGTAACAGTTGCTAAAAAAATCTGTCAGGCTCCAAATGTGGCAGCACTTGAAATTAATATTTCTTGTCCAAATGTTAAAGAGGGTGGGATTGCCTTTGGAACTGATGCTAAAGTCGCAGCAGAATTAACAAAAGCAATTAAAGAAGTTTCAACGGTACCAGTTTACATTAAATTATCTCCAAATGTAACAAATGTTGTTGAAATTGCAAAAGCAGTTGAAGCAGCAGGAGCTGATGGAATTACGATGATTAATACACTTCTTGGAATGCGATTCGATATGAAAACAGGAAAACCAATACTAGCAAATGGAACAGGTGGATTATCAGGACCAGCTATTAAACCAGTAGCTCTTCGTATGATTCACGATGTTTACAAAAATGTTAATATCCCAATCATCGGAATGGGTGGAATTGAAACAGCAGAAGATGTATTAGAATTCTTCTATGCAGGAGCAAGCGCAGTCGCTGTTGGAACAGCAAACTTCATTAACCCATATGTATGTGTGGATATTATTGAGCAATTACCAGCCGTACTTGATAAATACGGATTCGAAAAATTAAGTGACGCAACGGGATATGCTCATAAATAAGATCCTACTAATTTGCAATACGTCTTTTTAGTTTGCTAGGGTTAATTAAATATAGATAAAAGGAATAGCTCGTTTAGTGGGAAACGAACTATTCCTTTTTTGTTATAAGATGCCGAATTTAAATTAAGAGAATCGGTGCAGTGTATAATAAAGTTAAATGTGGGGGAGGGGATTACTATGCGTAAATATAGGTTGAGTTTATTATTAATCATATGTTTTATGATGATGGGATGTAGTCAGCAACCAGTTGAACAAGAAGTTATTGAAGAAACTGTGGATAATGAAAATCAGTTAGAGGTATTAGCCGAATTTATACCTGAGTTAAAGTTGGAAACTCTTAATTTACAAAATTTAGAACCTTATGAGGTGAGATATACTCCTTATGAAAGTGATTGTGGTATTTATACGGGAGTAAATAACATTGATTTACGTATTGAGGAGTATTATAACGAAAATACCAGGACGTATTCTTATGTATTAACGGTAGAGGAAAAGGAATTAGAAGAAGATTCGGAGTTTGTACCATACAAAATAATTAAGATTCAAGTTGGAACACTGCCAGATGAGGAAAAAGGAATTTATACGTTGAGTACAACAAGTCCACTTTATATAAATCTAGAGTATAGAGAAGCATTCGAAATGAATTTTTATGGACAAAATTATTTTTTGTTTAGTTCAAGTAATCGATTATTTGATGAAGAGTTTCGAGTGGAATTACTCATGGTTAATCAGGAGCCGCTTGATGATTATGAACCTTACTCACAGACGTTTCGCTTAATCAATACATCTAGTAGAGGGAATAATAGTTATACGATATTAACGGATTAGGAAATAACTTATTAAATTGAAGACTTCGAATGAAGTCTTTTTATTTTTAATCTAGTCTAAGCTAAGTCTGGTCTTCATCTTTTTTATGTTAAAATTTATTTAAAAATGAAGAATGTGGATTAGTTGTTTCGGATATATGGGTGACACGTGTTAAGGGAGGTATTTTTAGGTGGAGATTGAGCAAGTCATTGAGGAAGTGCTAAACAATTATAATGCTTATGAGAAAATCATTGATGTTTATTATACAGATATTTATCAGTATGTTTTGAAACAGATTGGGGATGTGGAAGTAACGAAGGAGCTTTGTCAGGATATCTTTTTTGAGACTTATCGCTCTTTGAAACGTTATGATAAGAAAAAGGCGAGTTTTAGAACATGGCTATACAAAATTGCGAATTATCGTTGCATTGATTATCTACGAAGTCGAGCCTATAAATATCAAGCTGATTCTTTCGATGAAGCGATCAAGACTATAGCTGATAACTCAAACGATGTGTTAACAACATTAATTCAGCAAGAAAAGACGCAGACAGTGAACGAACTGATGCGTCGTTGTTTAAAACCCAAGCATGAACGCATTATGAGATATTACTTTTATGCTGATTTATCAGTTGGGGAAATTTCTATTCTTGAAAAAATGCCAACTAAAACGATTTATACGATTATTAATAGAAGTTTAGAAAAGTTAAAACAAGAATTAGGAGGGGATTTTAATGAAAGATAAACTCATAGAAGAACAAAAGAAAATCATTATGAATCGGATTCAGAATTATGAGAATAAAAAACGTAAAAATTTTAAACCGATGATTTTAGTAGCCGCTATTTTATTAATTTTTATGATGCCACTGTTTTCAACTTCATCAAGCTCTTTTGGAATTACGCAAATTAATGCAAATGAATATACGCTAAATATTTTTGGGGATAAAGTTCATTTTAAATTTTATGCTTTGATGGAAAATCCAAATAAAATATTGATTAATGATGAGATGTCTTACTATGAAGGATTTCAAAAGTATTTTGATCTAACTTCAAAATTTAAATTAGAGCCGATTGAAATTGAAGGATACCTATTTTTGAAGATGATGAAAGGCAATGAAGTCATCAGTTATTTATATGTGGATAACTATGATGAGCATACTAGGTCTGTGCAAATGATAGATCGAAAGTTTTCTAATTTTGAAAGTGAGATACGTGAAATCATAGAAAATGTGAAGGTTTATCCATATGAGATAACGATTGAATCTGATGGTTGGTGCAGGGTCGAGGCAAATCAGGATGCATGGGAATTGAGTGAAAAAGAATTAGAGGATTATTTGTGGTTTAAAGAGATGCAATTACGTGTGTGGTCATCAGAGCCCATTGATGAGTATGAGGTTGTTATTTATTTAGATGAAGCGGGCAAGATGATAAACACGGGACATGTGATTGGACGATATAGTGAAGAGTTAGGTGTAGATTTTGCTGTTAATCCAACAGGTACGTTATCAGGTCATGACGAGGTAAATGGGCTGAAGATTGCATCGTATAAATATTTATTTGAAGAAATGGACGGAATACCTTGGGTAGCGGCGATGAAAATTGATTTTGGGCATTTAAATCCTGATGATTATGAGGTGAGATTGAACATTAATGATGAGATTGTTTCGTTGCAATGGTCTCTAAAAGATGAGGGAATCCTTTATTTAGCTTCTGAATTTATGCCATTAAATCAAAGGACAGAAAATATAGGGGGACAAAATGAATCAACTGTTCCGGTTGAAATGTATGTTGAATTATTAATTGTGGATAAATTAACAGGCGAAGTTTTAGTTAATTATAGTGACTATAATAGTATGGGTCCAACGATATATGAAGAACCTTAAAAGGGTCATCTCTATGCGAGATGACTTTTTTATTTGATCGGTGTATAGTTGATTTGTGATTCTTCATCGGTACGTATAATTTTGAAAATAACAGGACGAATCCCATCGTTGCACGAACAGATTGCGACTCCTTTTTTATCAATCCAATCTCCATAGTAGAAGGTTTCACTTTCATGGGATAAGGCAAAGACGTATTGATACATGGCTTTCCATGCCTCATCGCATAATCCTTCTGGTTTAGCATAGTCACCATAAAAGATATCCCCAACTTTATGCATTGGACATTTTCCCAGATCTTTGCATCCATATTCTTTTGCTAAATCTTCGTGAAATGTTGTTTTTAAAACTTCAATCTTACACTTTTTCAATCTTAGCACTCCTCACTTAGTTATCTTTGTGTTGCTACTAATATAATCCATGTTTTATACTTGAACAAGAATGCACTTTAAAGTAAGGTACTAACTGTTAGGAAAGTGGGGGAGAAATGATAATGAGTATGAGCGAGTTTAAAGATAAAGATTTAACAGATATTAAAGCGACACCATTTGGATATACACTTTCGATTATTGGTGGAAAGTGGAAGATGATTATTATGTTTTGGCTAGTTGAATATGAGATTTTACGCTATGGACAGTTGAAACGATTGGTTGGTCAAATTAGTGATAAGGTACTAAATACTCAGTTAAAAGAATTAGAACGAGACGGAATTATTACTCGAAAAGAATATCCACAGATTCCTCCAAGAGTTGAATATTCGTTGACACCACGTGGCTTATCATTAATGCCGATTTTAGAAGAAATATGTCACTGGGGAGAATCAAACCGAAAACAATAAATTACTTATTTTTCGATAGTTGACAAAAAACACCTTATCTTCTATAATGATTGAGATAGCTTTAATTCGGTCCCGTGAGGCTGAGAAGAACACGTTTAAAATAAAAAAATATTCCGATTATTTAATGGAATTCGTGTATCCTCTTTTAGCATACTTACAGGCTGAAAGGGGATTTTTTTATACAGACGCGGGTTAAAGCATAAAGTTAATTGGGAGGTATTTTATGAATAAAGCAGTTATCATCGCATTAGATTTTAAAAATTTTGAAGAAACAAAAGCATTCATCGATCAATTTGAAGAGTCTTTATACGTTAAAGTAGGGATGGAGCTGTTTTATGCTGAAGGTCCTCAAATCATTAAATACTTAAAAGAAAAAAATCATAAAATTTTCTTAGATTTAAAATTACATGACATTCCAAACACTGTGAAAAGCGCCATGAAAAACTTAGCGCGTCTAGGTGTGGATATGGTTAACGTTCATGCAGCAGGTACAATTCCGATGATGAAAGCTGCAATGGAAGGATTAATTGAAGGAACACCTGAAGGAATGAATCGTCCTTTATGTATTGCTGTTACCCAATTAACTTCAACAACTGAAGAAATTATGCAAGAACAAATTTTAATTAATGAAACTTTACCTAATACAGTTTTAAAATATGCAACAAATACAAAAGAAGCAGGGCTAGACGGGATTGTATGTTCGGCTTTAGAAACAAAGGAAATCCATGAAAAATTAGGATTAGACTTTGTAACATGTACGCCAGGAATTCGCCAAGCTAGTGACTCTGTAGATGATCAAAAACGCGTTGTAACGCCAGAAAAAGCACGTGAATTAGGATCAGACTATATTGTAGTCGGACGCTCAATTACCAAAGCAGAAAATCCAGTTGAAACATATCGCTTAATTAATAAACAATTTTTAGGATTATAAAATAAAAATATAAAATGATAACGATGAGGAGAGATTTCTTTATGAAACGTACAATTGCTAAACACTTATTAGATATTCATGCTGTATTATTACGCCCAGAAAATCCATTTACTTGGACTTCAGGAATCAAATCACCAATTTATTGTGACAATCGTTTAACATTATCTTACCCAGCTGTTCGTCGTGATATTGAAGCAGGATTATGCGAAATTATTAAAAATGAATATCCAGAATGTGAAATGTTAATGGGAACAGCGACAGCTGGGATTCCTCATGCCGCAATTATGGCTGGTATTTTAGACTTACCAATGGGATATGTTCGTTCATCAGCTAAAAAACACGGACGTGGAAACCAAGTTGAAGGATTAGTTAAAGAAGGGATGAAAGTAGTTGTTGTTGAAGATTTAATTTCAACAGGAAAATCTTCAATTGAAGCAGTAGAAGTATTACGCGAATTAGGATGCGATGTTTTAGGAATCGTTTCTATCTTCTCTTATGAGTTAGAATCAGGACTTAAAAATTTAGAGGCTGCATCTTGTAAAAATGTTTCTTTATGTAATTATCAAACGTTAGTTGAGGTAGCTGCTGAAGTTGGAGAAATTAGTGAAGATTCTATCGCTAAATTATCAGCATGGCGTCAAAACCCAGCAGATGAAAGTTGGTTAACAAAATAATTTTAAACATCGAGGATGCAAATGCATCCTTTTCTTGTATCTAATGATGCTTTAGATTATGATTAATACATTATAAGCAATCAACAGGAGGAAAGAATGATGAATGTTAAACGTTATTTTATCACAGGGGCATCAAGTGGAATTGGAGAAGATGTGACCAAAAAATTGATTGAATCGAATTATGAGGTCATAGGATGTGGATTAGAAGAAGAGACAGATTTTAAGCATCCTAATTTCTATTATTTCCAAGCTGATGTTACTGATTGGCAGTCGTTGACCTTAAAGTTAAAAGAAGTGATGACAGAGAATCAATTTGAAAAAATTGACGGAATTGTGACGAGTGCAGGTGTTTGTGGAGTTGCTGAAGATATTTATGGGACAACAGAAGAGCGTTTTGCTGAATTGTTCAATGTTAATGTGATGGGAACCTATAATTCAATTCGTGCAGCATTACCTTACTTACAAAATGGTGCAATTGTAACGTTGTCTTCAAGTCTTGGTACGAAACCTGTTAAAAATTGTATTGGATATTCTCCTGCTAAAGCGGCAATCTGTCAGTTAACTCAAAATTTAGCACTTGAATTAGCACCTAATATTCGTGTAAATACTGTGGCACCTTCTTATATTGATACTCCAATGACGAGAAGAGAACCAGAAAAAGATGCAATGCGTCAGGCACTAGTAGCCAATTATCCGCTGCAACGTATTGGATACATTGAAGACGTTACGCCAGCTATTTTATATTTATTAAGTGATCAAGCTTCATTTATTACAGGAGAGATTCTTCGCGTTAGTGGTGGTGGACACTTACGATAATCAAAATATTCGTTAAATTTTGATAAATTTCTCTCATTAAAATCCATTTTTATCCATATTAAAAGTTGACAAAAGAACTAATAGGAGGCATGATAAATATGTAGAAGTGTGTTCTGACATAGGCTACAACATAGTGAATAATCTTTCTGATTTAGAAAAGGGTGAAGTTATGGGAGAACGTGTTATTATTGCATCACAATCAGAGAAGTTAGTTTCAAGTATTAGATCACAAATTGTAAGCAATGGCTATGAAGTTGTGGGAGTTAGTACAGATGGGTATGAATTAATTCGTCGTGCTAAAGCTTTATCGCCAGAAGTTGTCATCATTGATGAAGACTTAGGAGGAGTGAGCATTGTATCACTTGTAGAAACACTCATTTTTGAGCGTCAAGCTGTTTTATTATTGGGGAAATCGTATCAGAAATTTTATTATCGTCAGGATCCTTATTTTGAATTTTGTGAGAAGCCAGTACAACCCATTGTTTTAGTAACGATGTTACGTGTATTGACGAAGTATGGTCAGACTGTCAGACAGTTAGAATCTAAAGTAAATCAATTAGAAGAAGCACAAAAAACGGAAAAAGCTATTCGGTTAGCGAAACGAGCTCTTCAACAAAATGAAAATATGACAGAGGACGAAGCACATCGTTATATTCAAAAGAGGAGTATGGAGCTTAGGATTAGTAAACTAGAACTTTCTGAAAGAATTTTAAAAAGTTATCAGAAAAAGAGTTGATTTTTCAAAGGGCATCTCATATAATGGAAATATAGACAAGGGCGTCTTTAAGTAGCAAATAAATAAACTAATAAATGGTGAACAATGGGGTTCATTAAGTGAAACACTTATATAGTGTTAGCTTAGTGACCCTTTTTTTGTTAGTTTAACTCATTTTACGAAGTAAAATGTAGTTAAACTATACACCTTGAGGTGTCTTCACTAGTGCTTTTAATGAGATGCGAATAAATCTTATAAAGATGACACTTTTAGGCATTCAACGGAGAATGGAAAATGTTCAGTATTTAATCAATCATTAGATAGTAAACAGAGAGTATTAAGAATTTATGAGGAGGAATTGTGTTATGGCAACTTTCACTAAAGAAGAAATTTTACGTCTTGCACATGAAGAAGGGGTAAACTTTATTCGTTTAATGTTTACAGATTTATTTGGGGTATTAAAAAATGTTGAGATTCCATTATCTCAATTAGAAAAAGCATTAAACAATCAAATGATGTTTGACGGATCATCAATTGAAGGATTCACTCGTATCCAAGAATCTGATATGTACTTATATCCAGATTATAGCACTTGGTTAGTATTCCCTTGGAATCCAGGTGAAGCTAAAATTGCTCGTTTAATCTGTGATGTTCACAACGTAGATGGAGAACCATTTGCTGGAGATCCACGTTCAAACTTACGTCGTGTCATTAAAGAAATGAACGATTTAGGATTTACTCGTTTTAACTTAGGACCAGAAGCTGAGTTCTTCTTATTCAAATTAGATGAAAATGGAATGCCAACTCGTGAATTAAATGATCACGGAGGATATTTCGATTTTGCGCCACTTGACTTAGCTGAAAACTGCCGTCGTGATATCGTAATTGAACTTGAAAAATTAGGATTCGAAATTGAAGCATCTCACCATGAGGTAGCTCCAGGACAACACGAAATCGACTTCAAATATGATGACGTATTAGCGGCATGTGACAAAATCCAAACATTCAAATTAGTAGTTAAATCAATTGCTCGTAAACATGGATTATATGCAACATTCATGCCAAAACCAATCGCTGGAATCAACGGTTCAGGAATGCACTGTAACGTATCATTGTTCAATGAAGATGGAACAAATGCATTCTATGATCCAAGTGGAGACTTACAATTAAGTGAAACAGCATATCACTTCTTAGCTGGTATCTTAACACATGTTCGTAACTTTACGGCTGTTTCAAATCCAACAGTTAACTCATATAAACGTTTAACTCCTGGATATGAAGCACCAGTATACGTAGCTTGGTCACCATCTAACCGTTCACCACTAGTACGTGTTCCTGCATCTCGTGGGATGGGAACTCGTTTGGAAGTTCGTTCAGTAGATCCATCTGCAAATCCATACTTAGCATTAGCAGCTATTTTATCAGCTGGACTTGATGGAATTAAAAACAAATTAACTCCTCCTGCATCAGTTGAAGAAAATATTTTTGAAATGAACCAAGAAGAGTTAGATGCTCATGGAATTACAGCTTTACCAGGAACTTTATTCGATGCTTTAACTTTATTAGAGCAAGATGAAGTGATTAAAGCTGCATTAGGATCACACATTTTTGAAAAATTTGTTGAAGCTAAACATCAAGAATACGATGAATATCGTTTAGCTGTTCATGATTGGGAATTAAAACGTTACATGAGCTTATTATAATAAAATCTTTTCGATTTTAGGGAGTATCAAATATAATCATTCTTTTTTGGGGGGAAACAAAAAAGAATAATCAAAGGGATACTGAATCAGTTGCAAATAGTAACTGATTCAGTATCCCTTTTCATCTATAAATAGGTGAGAAGGGATGTTATAATTTTAGTGAAATTTTTCAAATGGGTGATCAATAATGGGGATATTAGAGGAACTTAGTAATCCAACGTTCAAAGTAACAAAATCGGATAAAATTTTAATCGAATACATAAAAAACACACTGAATACGGTGGTTTATAAGCCAATATCTGAAATAGCTAAAGAATCAGGTATTGGAGAAGCGACGGTTACTCGATTTACAAAAAAATTAGGATATAGTGGTTTCCAAGAATTTAAAATTAATTTAACGAAAGAATTAACGCTTCAAGAAGAAAAAGTGATTATGAATCCTAATATAAGTTGTAATGAAGAAGTAACAGAAACAGCTATGAAATTGTTTCAGGCCACATCAGAGGTATTACATCAAACACTTGAAAAAATTAATCCACATATGATTGTACAGTGTGTGCAAATGTTAACAAAAGCACGAAAAATTTATATCATTGGAATAGGATACTCAGGGATTGTTGCGACAGATTTTAATTATAAATTAATGAGAATTGGAGCTAATAGTTTTCCCATCATAGATAGTCATACGATGTTAATGTTAGCCTCTATTATGCATCAAGATGATATTATTTTAGCAATCTCTCATTCAGGAAATACAGATGAAGTGATTGAAACCGTTCATCTGGCAAAACAGCAAGGAGCAAAAATTATCGCTTTAACTGAAAATTACAACAGTCCATTGCTTCAATTAGCCGATGTTTTTTTAACATATCAGTCAAATGAAACAACATTTGAAACAGGCTCAGTTACTTCAAAACTAGCTCAAATGTTTATGCTCGATCTCATTTACACGGAAATGATTAAAGAACAATTTGATGACGTATTAGAAAAGAAAGTTAAAACAACTGATGTTATTGTAGCGTATAAAAATAAACGCAAAAAAAATTAGATATCTAACATGTTATTTAGTCGAAAATATGTTAAGTTAGGAATAGAAGTAAAAAGTGGAATTTTAAAAGTGAACGTTGTTTCAGAAGAAGGGGCGTTAGATTTTAACATTACATCAACTGATGGAACTGATGATGAAGCTTTTAAAGATATTGTGGATAAGTGTGAAAAATATGAATGATCGGTTGAAGTGGAGGTGGAGTCAGGTGAGAGTTAAGACAGTCGATATTCATTCGATGACTGTGATGCAGGCCAAAAGTTTTTTACTTCAGACGTTCAATAAATTAGAGCCAGGGATCGAGGAAGTGATTGTTATTCATGGATTTAATCAAGGTACTTCTTTAAAAGAGTTAGTTTTACATGAATTTAAACATCCTAAAATTCAGTCAAAATATCCATCGCTGAATTCAGGTCGAACACGAATCTTTATTAAATCATAGTGTTTTTTTAGTAATCTGTTTTATAATAAGGATAGATATGAAAAAGGAGTGAAAGAGATGAAATTAATGTTTGCATCCGACATTCACGGTTCGGCGTATTGGGCTAAAAAAATTCTTGAACGCTTTGAATCAGAAGAAGCTGATTACTTAGTATTACTTGGAGATATTTTATATCATGGGCCACGTAATCCGTTGCCTCAAGATTATAATCCACAGGTTGTCATTAAATTATTAAATAGCGTTAAAGATAAAATTATTGCCGTACGTGGAAACTGCGATAGCGAAGTCGATCAAATGGTTTTAGAGTTTCCAATCATGGCAGACTATAATATCATACCATTTAAACATCGCAAGATAATGGCGAGCCATGGACATATTTATGATGAGAATAAACTTCCGATTTCACTTGCACAAGGTGATGTTTTCATTTTTGGACACATTCACGTTCCTGTTTTAAAACAACTAGAAGGAATTTATATCTTAAATCCTGGTTCAGCTACCCTTCCAAAAGAAAATCATCCCAACACTTACGCAACTTTAGTTGGGGATCATTTTAAAGTCAAAACATTTGATGGAGAAGTATATAAAGATTTACATCTAAAATAAAGAAAACTCGTCGATTAGACGAGTTTTTTCTTGTTTATTGGTTGTATGGTTCGATAAATTTTGTCATAAACTCTTCAAGCGTACCAATCTGATAATAATGCATCAGTCTTGCCACTCTTTTTCCTACAAAGGTGATATGCCAGGGTTCATACCTATATCCGGTTAAATGACTCAGTCCTTTTTGGTAACGAATAATAAATCCATACTCATGTGCATGATTATTAATCCAGTTTGATTCCTTTGTCCCTTCAAATTTATCTGATTCATGGTCTGTTTCACAAATATCAATAGCGTAGCCTGTTTGATGTTCACTGTGTCCTGCTCTTGCACTATAAGTATCCACAGCTTGCATGGAATCTTTTTTTAAGTAGTCGTGATAAAGATTTTCTTGATAATCAAATGTTCGATAGGCGGACACAACGGATAAATGACAACCTGCTACACGAGCATCTTCTTGTAGTTGTAAAAAAGCTTCTACTGTATTTTGACAGGCCTGATATGTCGAGTTAGGAAAATAAGTGAGAGTGGAAGGGATAAAGTGAGATGGCAATTTTTTATACTTATTAACGAGTAGCGGAAATACACTTGTATCTTTAATTTCTTCAATCCCTTCATAAAAGGGTCGATAAAGTCCAGCGTTGACTTGCCAGATCACATCAGATGTTTGAAGCTGTGGATTTTTAAGGGCATAATCATAATAATGTTGTAAATGTTCTTCCTTATAATAAGAATAAAATTCAAAGCGGTTCAAATCATCACCTCCCACTAGTTTATACTATAGAATATGAACCCCCTCATGCTAAACATGCATGAGGGGGTTCTGTTTTTTTGATACGCAATATTGAGTCATTTATAGATTTCTAAAACTAATATATATAATAATACGTGATGAGTGATTTTTTCAGAAAATTATATCTATTTTTTTGCCTAGCAGTTCAGGATTATTTTTTACGTAAAATGCTAGCGAACCTACATTTTAAGAATCAGTTTTAATTCATAGTAGACAGATTTATAAATTTAAATACGAGCTACATTTGTTTTTTTAGCTGTTTCTTTAACAGCCTCTGCGACTTTTTTAGCAACATCAGGATTGAATGGCGACGGAATAATGAAATCAGGTGCTAATTCATCGTCACTTACACAAGAGGCGATGGCGATTGCAGCTGCCATTTTCATTTCTTCATTGATTTTTTTAGCACGAGCGTCAAGTGCTCCACGGAAAATGCCTGGGAAGGCTAAGACGTTATTAATTTGGTTCGGGAAGTCTGAGCGTCCGGTACCAACGACTAGTGCGCCACCTTCTTTTGCTAAATCTGGCATGATTTCAGGATTTGGATTGGCCATTGCAAAGATAAAAGGATCTTTGTTCATTTTAGCAATCATTTCTTTTGTTACAATGTTAGCAACAGAGACACCGATAAATACATCGGCTCCAACTAAGGCACTTGCTAATGTATCATCCCCGATGAAATCTTCAGGATTTGTAATTTCAAGTAATTCCTTTGTTAAGAAGTCATAACGGTCTGCTTTACTTTTGTGGACAATTCCATCGATATTATATCCAATAATATTTTTAACGCCTAAAGCATGTAACATTTTAATAATAGAGCTTCCCGCTGCTCCTGTTCCACTGACGATAACTTTTAAAGATGATAGTTCTTTATTTGTTAATTTGCACGCATTAATCAATGCGGCACTCACAACAATGGCTGTTCCGTGTTGGTCATCATGAAAAACTGGAATATCCATTTCTTCGATTAAACGGCGTTCGATTTCAACGCAACGAGGTGCTGAAATATCTTCAAGGTTGATTCCACCTAAAGATGGGGCAAGTAGTTTACAAGTTTGAATGATAAGTTCTACATCTTGAGTATCGAGGCATAATGGGAAAGAATCAACATTTGCAAATTGTTTTAATAAAATTGATTTTCCCTCCATAACAGGTAGAGCTGCTTTAGGACCGATATTTCCAAGCCCTAAAACGGCTGAACCATCGGTAATAACGGCAACCATATTCCCTTTACTTGTGTATTTATAAATTTCATCTTCATTTTTAGCGATTTCACGACAAGGTTCGGCCACACCTGGCGAGTATGCTAAACTTAAATCTTCTTTTGTTTCTACCTTAACTTTTGAATTAATTTCTATTTTTCCACGAGCTGATTCGTGTAGTGCTAACGATTTTTCAAATACATTCATGATGTTTCCTCCAAATAGTAATGTTTTTTAGTTTTGAGTTGAATATAGACTATTACCGTAACAATCCGTTGCTACGATAACAGGGAAATCTTCTACATATAGGCGTCTAATGGCCTCTGTACCTAAATCATCAAATGCAATGACTTCGCATTCTTTAATTTGTTTTGCAAGTAATGCAGCGGCTCCACCTACTGCAGCAAAATAAATACCAGTATTTTGTTTCATTGATTCAATAACTAGTTCATTTCTTGGCCCTTTTCCAATCATTCCACTTAACCCAAGTTCTAGTAAAGTTGGAGAGTAGGCATCCATTCGATAACTGGTTGTTGGACCTGCAGAACCAATAACGGCTCCAGGTTTTTCAGGTGTTGGACCAACATAATAGATGATATTATCTTTTAAATCAAAAGGAAGAGGTTCATTATGTTCGATTAATTCAATTAAACGTTTATGAGCGGCATCACGTGCCGTATAAATAACACCTGTTATTTTAACCATATCTCCAGCTTTTAATGTTTTAACGATATCCTTTGTTAAAGGTGTTTGTAAATTTATCATGACGGCCCCCTAAAAAATTTCTGTTAAATGTCTAGAAGCGTGACATTGGATGTTTACGGCCACGGGAAGCGATGCGATGTGACATGGATAGGTGTTAACTTTAACGGCTAACGCTGTTGTAACCCCTCCAAATCCCATTGGACCAATATTTAATTCGTTAATTTCTTTTAATAGTTCAGTTTCTAATTTAGCGGCAATCTCATCTTGCGACTGGTCTTTTATTTCACGCATTAAAGCTTGTTTTGAAAGAAGGGCACATTTTTCAAAGTTACCACCGATTCCAATCCCAACAATAATCGGAGGACATGGATTTCCACCTGCTTTTAAGACAGTATCAATAACGAACCGTTTAACTCCTTCATATCCATCTGATGGTTTTAACATTGAAATTGCGCTGACGTTTTCACTTCCGGCACCTTTAGGAGCAATGGTAATTTTTAATTGATCCCCTTCTGTAAAATTATAGTGGATAATAGCGGGAGTATTATCCTTTGTATTAATACGGTGAAGCGGGTGAGCGACGACCGATTTTCTTAAATATCCTTTTTCGTATCCACGACGAATTCCTTCATGTATCGCAGCTTCAAGATTTCCAATGAGTTGAAGCTCGTGGCCAATTTCTACAAATACAACGACAATTCCTGTATCCTGGCACATTGGAACGTGATCTTTTGATGCAATTTCATCATTTTCTATAATTTGAGAAAGGATGGTTTTTCCTAGAGTAGAGGTTTCGACATCTTTTGCCATTCTTAATGTGTTAAATAATGAGTGACTGGCATAATAATTAGCTTCAATACACATTTGTTCAATTTTTGGAATAATACTTGAGACTTCAAGTTTTTTCATCTATAAAATCCCTCCTTATTACCTAATATTTTACAGTAATATAGAATATAATAAAAGGGAAACGACGAGCTTATAAATTTTGTTAGAGTGTCTTTCATTGATAGTAGAGATTTAATAAGAAATAATATTCCAAAATAACCACAAAATTATATTTTTGGTACAAAATTTCTTTTATTTTAGGGTGGAAAAATGTCTAATTTTGTAATTGATTACAATTATCATTAAATTTTGAAAAAAATAATAGAGAAGCACTATAAAAGGTAAAATATCTTTAACAACTTAGGCCAAAGTTTGATATAATACAATAGGTATTCGTGTAGAACAGAAAGGAAGAGCGTCAATGGAAGTGATTAAAATAGAAGGAGGACGTCCTTTAAGAGGAACAGTCCGAATTGACAGTGCTAAAAATAGTACAGTTGCTTTAATTCCTGCGGCCATTTTAGCGGATTCTTCAGTTATATTAGAAGGCGTTCCACAAATTGTTGACGTCGATCATCTAGGAATGATGATTGAACAATTAAATGGTACATATAAGTTAGAAAATGATGAATTAATTATAGATCCTACAAACTTAATAAATACACCGTTAATTGAGGGTGCAGTCAATAAATTACGAGCTTCATATTATTTCATGGGAGCTTTGCTTGGAAAATTTAAAGAAGCGGTAATTGGAATGCCAGGAGGTTGTTATCTTGGACCTCGTCCGATTGATTTACATTTAAAAGGATTTGAAGCGTTAGGGGCAACCATTACTCAAGAAGCAGGGGCTATCAAATTAAAAGCGGATGTTTTACGTGGGGCAAAAATCTATCTAGATTTCCCATCAGTAGGGGCGACAATTAACATTATGTTAGCAGCTGTAAAAGCTGAGGGAACAACCGTGATTGAAAATGCAGCAAAAGAACCTGAAATTGTTGATATTGCAAACTTATTAAATAGTATGGGAGCAAAAATCAAAGGAGCAGGAACAGGAGAAATCCGTATTCAAGGGGTTGAAAAACTTCATGGAACTCGTCATGCAATTATTCCAGACCGTATTGAAGCGGGAACTTATATTACATTAGCAGCTGTAGCGGGAGAAGAAGTGAAAATTGATAATATCATTCCTCATCACTTAGAAGCATTAATTGCTAAATTACGTGAAATGGGTGTTGATATCGATGTTTTCACCGATCATGTGATTGTACGTGGATTAAAATCAATGAAAGCTGTAGATTTTAAAACCAGCACATATCCAGGACTAGCAACAGATTTACAACAACCATTAGTGACTTTATTAACTCAATCAACAGGAGTTGGAATGGTGACAGATACAATCTACTCTGACCGTTTTAAAAACTGCTTTGAGTTAAATAAAATGGGAGCTAATATCAAGGTACAAGGCAATTCAGCTATCGTTCAAGGTCCTAGCAAATTATATGCAGCACGCGTTAAAGCAACGGACTTAAGAGCAGGAGCATCACTTGTTATCGCTGGATTAGTTGCACAAGGTGTAACTGAAATCTCAAACACATATCATATTGATCGAGGATACTCGAACATTGAACAAAAATTAAATAACATCGGTGCCAAAGTATGGCGTGAAGATGTAAATGAGTAATAAAAAAATCAATAGAACATAATTGAAAAGCTTTATAGGATATAGGTGAAAAAATTAGAAAATTGGGAATATTTTTATTGCCGGATTCGTAAAATTTATATTGCACCATAACTATAAATCTAGTATAATTCTATTGTTATATAGACTTTCTCTGATTTAAAAATTAATCAGGGCCGAAGGAGTGAAAGAAATGAAACAAGGAATCCATCCAGAATACAACCGTATTAACGTAGTATGTACTACATGTGGAAACGAATTCGAAAGCGGATCTGTTAAGAAAGAAATCCGTGTTGACACTTGCTCAAACTGTCACCCATTCTATACAGGACGTCAAAAATTCGCTCAAGCTGACGGACGTATCGAACGCTTCAACAAAAAATACGGAATCAATTCTAAATAGTTTTGATACTAAAACACCACCATTTGTGTGGTGTTTTTTTTATACTTATAAAAATGAATATCTTCTCTTTTACTCATTTTTATCTTATTTTTCGAATATTTTTTCATTTCGTTCTTTTGATAGGATATAATCTGGATTTTTGTTACCGTACTATTAAATAAAATCATAAAATTAAAAATGTATCTGATAATGAGACTGCTTTATCATTGATGTGTGAAAGCATAAAAAACAATACAGCATGAACAAGTCATCATTTTTTTTAGAATCAATAGAAGTAAAGTTGTAAGGTAAAATTTAGCAAATTATTTTAATTTGTGAAAATAGTAATAACGCTTTCTTTTGGTAAGGAACTGTGATAGAATCCAAATTGTACAAGAAAAGATTATAACGTTAAATTGCCAAGCGATAACAATCCGTTTATTCTTGTTAAAATGTTTTTTACCCTAATTGAAAAGAGGCTTCCGAATGAATCGGAAGTCTCTTTTTGATAAGAAAGACAATTTGTGAAAAAACGGATTAGGGGGAAGGAAAAAGGTTAATTTAATTATTAATCTTATAAAATGAAGGGGATGAATAAAATATGAAATGTGAAGTGATTGTAATCAAAAAATCTAATCAAACAAAATAAATTAGATTTAGCTATTCAGGAATTAATGGACTATGCGGATAAAACGGGGGCAAACAATATTGTAGTCAATCATTATTGGTCACAACAAAAATTACAACAATTAATTGAAGAACAATGCAAAGATGAATATATGCATTGGATTACCGTCTATGATTCAATTTCCCATATTGAAACTTTAAAAGCACCTTGGTTTTATCGTGATGAATTAGGAAACTTTTATAATATAAATGAAATGATACTTGAATTAACACTTAAAAAAATTGAGAATAATGTAAAATCAGCATAATTGGGGATAAGTCTGAAAAGTAGGGGAAAACAATGAGGGATGATCAGAAAAGTACACGAGAAAAACATTTGAAATTACTTGGTAAAAGTTTTCCAAGTATTGATAGTGCTGCTACAGAAATTATTAATTTAGAAGCAATATTGAACTTACCGAAAGGAACAGAACATTTTTTGACAGATATTCATGGGGAGTATGAACCTTTTATACATGTTTTAAAAAATGGTTCAGGAGTTGTAAAGGTTAAGATTGAAGAAGTTTTTCGAAATACCTTGCTAGATAGCGAGAAAAAGTCACTAGCTACGTTGGTCTATTATCCAGAACAAAAAATTGAGATGGTTGAAAAGCAATTTGACAAGATGGATGACTGGTACCGAGTTAATTTATATCGACTCATTGAACTTTGTCGAAATGCTTCAAGTAAGTACACGCGGTCTAAAGTTAGAAAAGCTTTACCAGAGGATTTTCGATATATCATTGAAGAATTGTTACATGAGCAAGAAAATGGCATTGATAAGCATGATTACTATGATGGAATCATTAATACGATTATTGAAGTCGGAAAGGCACGGGAGTTTATTATTGCCTTATCTAATCTTATTCAACGTCTTGTTATTGATCGCCTACACATTATCGGAGATATTTACGATCGTGGACCAAGGCCCGATATTATTATGGATACTCTTTTGAATTATCATAGCGTCGATATCCAATGGGGAAATCACGATATTGTGTGGATGGGCGCTGCATCTGGTCATCAGGCTTGTATCGCCAACGTTTTAAGAGTTTCAGCACGTTATAATAATTTAGATGTTATAGAAGATGCCTACGGTATCAACTTATTGCCACTTGCAACTTTTGCTATGCATGCCTATCAAGATGATCCATGTCATGCCTTTCAAATTTTAGATAATCGTAAGGAAGATTATGCGATGGGAGAATTTGAACTAATTTCCAAAATGCATAAAGCAATTACGATTATTCAATTAAAATTAGAGTATGATATCATCACGAAACATCCAGAATTTGAAATGACACATCGACTTTTATTACATAAAATCAATTATAAAGCAGGAACAATTGATTTAAACGGACAAACTTATCCACTGACTGATACCCATTTTCCAACGATTAATCCTCATCAGCCATATGAGCTAACAGATGAAGAGAGAAATGTTATTGAACGCCTAACGATTTCTTTTATTAACAGTGACAAATTACAAAAACATGTGCGTTTTTTGTTTAAGTGTGGCAGCATGTATTTAAAATATAATTCGAATCTCTTATTTCATGGATGCATTCCCATGAATGAGGATAAAACATTTCAAGAAATGACGATTCAAAATAAACGGTATAAAGGAAAAAAACTACTAGATCAATTTGAAGTTATGGCAAGAGAGGGTTATTTTAATCAAAATAATCTTGAAGATAAGCAGTATGGGATGGATATCATGTGGTATTTATGGTGTGGGGCAAAATCCTCTTTATTTGGAAAAGAATCAATGACAATGTTTGAACGCTATTTTTTAGAAGATAAAAAGCTCATGGTTGAGAAAAAGAATGCCTATTATAAGTTTCGTGATGATGAAGAAATGTGTAACTTGATTTTTGAAGAATTTGGACTTGATCAATGCGAGTCTCGTATTGTTAATGGACATGTTCCCGTTAAAAAAAAGGATGGTGAAAGTCCGATTAAAGCAAATGGAAAATTGCTTGTCATTGATGGTGGATTTTCGAGGACGTATCAACGGAAAACGGGGATTGCAGGCTATACGCTGATTTATAATTCATACGGGCTACAAATTGTCGCTCACGAACCTTTCGAATCAACAGAAAAAGCCATCGCTCTTGAATTGGATATTTTATCCACAAGAGTCGTTGTCGAAAAAATATTAGTAAGAAAGCGGGTAAGGGACACTGATGTTGGCCTTGAATTAATGGATCAGATTGATGATTTGAAATTACTTTTAAATTCCTATCGTCGAGGCTCTATGAAATTTTAAAAATCTTCTGTATAAAAGTTTGATCATTGGATAGTCTATGTCTATCGTAAAATTATTTTTTCAGTATTTCTATGTTTGAAGTGAGGTTTCCATGTCAGAGTGGAGACCTCTTTTTAATAAAGGAAATAGTTTGTGAAATTTTCAAAAGTAATGATAGATAAAACAAAAGATGATTCACGAAATTAAAACTTTACTTCATTAAAATAGATTATAGTGAGAAATATAGTTCAGATGAGAAAAACTAGCCCTAAACAATTTACAAGATTTTATTTACAATAGTCAAAAAAGTAGTTGACCTTTACGCAACGTTAACCTGTATGATAAAGATGAAAGGAGGAATTTGAAGATGGAATATACTATTTTAAAGTTAGCACATCTTGCAGGGATTAGTACGAGAACGTTACGTTATTATGATGAAATTGATTTGTTAAAGCCGGCTCGAATGAGTTCGTCAGGATATCGTATCTACTCACAAAAAGAAGTTGATCAACTTCAACAGATTTTATTTTATAAAGAATTAGGCATTGGACTTGATGAGATTAAACAGATAATCAACAATCCACAGTTTGATGATATGCAAGCTTTACAAGACCATTATCAAAAACTCCTTGAAAAAAGAAAACAGATTGATACTATGATTGAAACCGTACAATTAACGATTCAATCTCGTAAAGGAGAGATAAAAATGACAGATAAACAAAAATTTGAAGGATTAAAAAAACAATTAATTGAAGAAAACGAACAAAGATATGGACAGGAACTTCGTGAAAAATACGGAGAAGATGTCATTAATCATTCTAATAAACAATTCAAAAACTTATCAAAAGAACAATATGAAGCAATGAACCAATTATCATATGAAATTTTAGCATTACTTGAAGAGGCGATGGAGACTAATAATCCAGAAAGTGAACTCGCTCAAGTTTTAGCTAAAAAACATCATGAATGGTTAGGGTATACATGGCCATCATATAGTAAAGAAGCCCACGCAGGCTTGGCCCAAATGTATGTAGCGGACCCACGATTTACAGCTTACTATGATGAAAAAATAAAACCAGGAGCTGCACAATTTTTATGCGATGCTATCCTGGTATATACAAAATAATAAGAGAGGGACATTTCATTTGAGATGTCCCTTTTAAATATAAATATAAGAAATATTTTATGTTTTTTTGTTAAAATCTTAACAAGATATCATTTTTATATAGCCATCCTCATATGAAACAATTTATAATAGAGAATGGTTCAAAATTTTTGAAGAATTTTGACGATAATATAGTGAAAAAGTATCGATAAGCTCAAAGCTAGAAGAAGATATCACATATTTGAGGAGGGATATACGGATGGCTTTTAAAGATATTCAGCATTTTATGCGATTTTTAGAAGATAGAGGGGAATTAGTCCGCGTTAAAGCCGAAGTCGATGCCGATTTAGAAATTACAGAAATTACGGATCGAGTGTCTAAAAATTACGGTAAGGCTTTATTATTTGAAAATGTTAAAGGATCTGATTATCCTGTCTTAATTAATTCAATGGGAAGTGAAGAGCGAATGAGCTGGGCACTTGGCGTTGAAAAATTAGAAGATGTTGAGCGAGATATTGCAGATTTAATTAATATGCAAAATTATATGAAAATTCCAAGTCTGATTAAATCAGTGCCAAACTTAATGCGTTTGTTAGCTGTTTTACCTTGGAAATTACCTATTAAAGGAGCGTGTCAGGAAGTAATTGAGCATGATCCTGACTTATCCACACTTCCAGTTTTAAAGTGTTGGCCAGATGATGGAGGAAAATTCTTTACGTTACCTTTAGTTATGACAAAAGACCCAGATACAGGTGTTCAAAACACGGGGATGTACCGCATGCAGATCTTTGATAAGAACACGACAGGAATGCACTGGCATTGGCATAAAGATGGTCGAGAAATTTATGATAAGTATCGTAAATTAGGTGGTAAGATGCCAGTTTCAGTCGCGATTGGATGTGATCCAGCCTTAATTTTCTCAGCCATTTCACCATTACCAAAAATGATTGATGAAATGATGTTTGCAGGATATTTACGTAAGCGTCCAGTTAAGATGGTTAAATCGATTACAAACGATATTTACGTACCAGCAGATGCCGAATTTATATTAGAGGGATATGTGGATGTAAATGAAGCGTTACGTTTAGAAGGTCCATTTGGGGATCATACGGGGTACTATTCATTAGCAGATATGTATCCAGCCTTCCACGTGACATGCATAACTCATAAGAAAAATCCAGTTTATCCAGCGACGATTGTTGGACGTCCACCAATGGAAGATTGCTATATGAGTAAAGCAACAGAACGTGCATTTTTACCGTTATTAAAAATGATTTATCCAGAAATTGTGGATTACTCATTACCATTTGAAGGGGTATTCCATAACTGTGTCATCGTTTCAATCAAAAAACGATTCCCAGGTCATGGTAAAAAAGTGATGAACTCTTTATGGGGAATGGGGCAAATGATGTACGCTAAAATGATTATCGTCGTTGATGCTGACATTAATCCACATGATACTAAAGCTGTTGCTAAACAAGTCTTTGAAAGTTTGGACATGACAAAAGATTTAGTCTTCTCGCAAGGTCCGCTTGATGCCCTAGATCATGCCTCATCAACTGATCATTATGGTTATAGATTAGGAGTCGATGCGACTCGTAAATTTGACGTTGAAGGAACTGAATCGAAATGGGACATTAAAATCCAAGACGATATGACGGCATACTTATCAACTCATGAAAAAATATTAAATTTTGATTATCCAATGTCAGACGTTTTACAAGGATGCCTAGTTGTTTCAATCAAAAAAGAAAGCAAGGATGATGTGCGTCAGTTAATGGAAGAATTATGGTCACAAGATGCTATGAAATATAATAAATTCTTAATTGTTGTTGACGAGGATGTTGATTCAACAGATACATCAAAAGTTGCATGGAAAGTCTTTAATAATATTGATGCTATGCGTGATTTAGTCATTCGTGAGGTTCCATCTGAACAGTTTGGGCATCGTTTAGGAATCGATGCAACGAAAAAGTTAGCAATGGATGGTCATCAACGCGTTTGGCCAGATGATATTGTCATGTCAGATGATGTAAAAGAAAAAGTCACACGTAGATGGAGTGAGTATGGAATTGATTAAGAAAATAGGAAAAAAAATTAATGACTACGGAGTACTAGTCATGTTCTCACATACCATTTTCTCATTGTCATTTGCTTTAATTTCAATGTTACTTGCAGGAAATGGAAAGTTAAATTTTAGAGTTATCTTTTGGATTTTAGTTGCATTTATGTCAGCCCGAACAGGAGCGAATGCCTTAAATCGTGTCATTGATGCTGAAATTGATGCCAAAAATCCACGAACAGCAACACGTCAATTACCACAGGGATTAATGAATAAAAAAGAAATTTTAATTTTTGTTGTGATCTGTTTTGCTATTATGGTCTTTGCAGCATGGCAGTTAAATACCATTTGTTTTATCTTATCCCCAATCGCGTTATTCTTAATGACGATTTATTCATACACGAAACGTTTTACTTGGATGTGTCACTTAGTCCTTGGAATTACTTCGGCAGCAGCACCAGTTGGAGCATGGCTTGCCGTAACAGGAAAAATTTCATTAATTCCACTTGCGATGGGAGCTGCTAATACATTATGGGTAGCAGGGTTTGATATCATTTACGGTGCTCAAGATTATGATTTTGATACGAAAAATGGAATTCATTCCATTCCGGCTCGCTTTGGAGTGAAAAATGCCTTACATATTTCATCGGTATTTCATGTTTTAGCTGTCATTTTCTTACTTATGGTTGGCTTATTAGCTCCGCAATTGGGTATAATTTATTATGGCGGTTTATTAATAAATATGGTATTATTTGTAATTCAACACAGGTTAGTGAAGCCAGATAATTTAACAAATGTTAAAATCGCTTCTTATAGTATTAATCAAGTTATCAGTATTGTCTTTTTAGTGACAGGATTACTTGATTGTTTAATTTAGGAGATTAATCATGAAAAAAATTGTTGTTGGAATCACAGGAGCAAGTGGTAGTATTTATGCCAAACGATTGATTGAAGAACTTGCATCAAAGGGTTACTTGGTTCATGTTATTGCGACGGATAAAGGAAAGCAAGTCTTTAAATATGAGCTCTCTTTAGATTTAAAGCAATGGATCCAAGAACTAAATCAACCAACTGTTAAGTTAGAAGATAATCATAATTTATTTGCTGGAGTGGCAAGTGGTTCACATGGATTTGATGCTGTTATTGTGATGCCTTGTTCAATGGGGACTTTAGCAGAAATTAGCCATGGATTATCTAGAAATTTACTATGTCGTGCAGCAGATGTTGCACTAAAAGAAGGACGTAAATTAATTATTGTACCGAGAGAGACTCCGTTCAATACGATTCATCTTGAAAATATGTGTCATCTTTCAAAAGTAGGTGCTACTATTATTCCGGCGATGCCTGGATTTTACCACCATCCACAAACTTTAGAAGACTTAGTTAATTTCGTTGTAGGAAAGGTATTAAGCTATCTTAATATAAATCATAATTTATTTAAAAAATGGGAGGATACAAACTATGAAGATTAAGAAATTTTCACTAATGGCAGTAGCTTTGATGGCCACAACAATGTTAGCTGCATGTGGTGATCAAAAAGAGGAGCAAGTAACACCAACTCCTGAAGGATCAGAAACGACTGAGACAACAGAATTAACTAAATTAAGCTTTGGAGTCATGAGTTCGATTGATGTTGTTCCATTAATCATCGCACAAGATCAAGGTTATTTCACTGAAGAGGGGATTGATCTTGATTTACAAGTATTCGCAGCAGCAAAAGATCGCGATGCGGCTTTACAAGCAGGGGAATTAGACGGAGTTTTATGCGATGAAGTTGCGATTTCAATTTATCAAAATTCTGATATTAACATGCAAATCACAGGGACGACAAATGGTTCTTGGACATTAGTAGCAACACCTGAATCAGGAATTTCTACGCTAGCTGATTTAAAAGGAAAATCGATGGCGATTTCAGAAAATACAATGATTGATTATTTATCAGATTATTTAGCGATTAGTAACGGAATGACAGTAGCTGATATTGAAAAAATTGCAATTCCTGCTATGCCAGCTCGTTTAGAAGCATTACAAAACAACCAAGTGGATGCAGCTATTTTACCAACACCATTTAATGATACGGCTATTGCAAATGGAGCAAAAGAAGTAGATAAAATCTACAATGAAGATATCATGATTTCAGTGACAGCTTTCTTACAAGAAGTAATTGATGCAAATAAAGAAGCTGTTCAAGGATTCTACAAGGCGTATAATAAAGCAATCGATTATATTAACAACACAGATATCGCTGAATTTGAAGATGTAATCATCAATGCAGCAAATTATTCAGATGAAATGCGTGGAAATATCATTTTACCTGAGTACCTACACAACTACTTACCAGCTGAAGAAAATGTCCAAAAAGTATTAGACTGGTCAAAAGATAAGGGGTTATTAACTAAAGACATTAAAGCAGCTGATGTAATCAACAACATCGCGATGCAATAAGGAGGCTTTTATGATACAGGTAAATCACTTATCTGTTTCCTATAAAAGCAAAAATAAAGAGGTTAAGGCATTAGAAAATATTAATTTCACAGCAGATAGTCATGATATCTGTGCCATTATTGGACCATCTGGGTGTGGGAAGTCAACACTTCTAAATGTCTTATCTGGAATAATCAAAGAGTATGAGGGTCAAGTTCTTCTAAACGGGGAGGAGCTTAACCCTCATCTTCATAAGATAGGATTTATTCCTCAAAATTTTGGGCTTTTACCGTGGAAAACAGTCGAAGAAAATTGTTTATTATCTTTTAAAATTAAACGCGAAAAAGTAACAAATGAAACATTGAATAAAATGAATGAGACGATGAAGACATTAAATATTGATGCTCTTAACAAAAGATATCCAAGTGAACTCTCGGGGGGACAAAAGCAACGTGTCTCAATGGTACGCAGTTTCCTAATGCAGCCTGACTTACTCTTAATGGATGAAGCTTTTTCAGCACTAGATGCCATTATCAAAGAAGATGCACAGGAACTATTCTTAAAAATTTGGCAAGAAAATCAGATTAACACCTTCTTCGTCACACATAGTATCGATGAAGCATTATATATGGGAAAAAAAATTATCATCATGTCGAATACTCCAGGACAAATTACAGAAATAATTGAAAATCCACTTTTCAACAACAATCATTTCAGACAACACCCTGAATATTTAACATTATACGATCATATGAAAAAATTAATTAAAAAGGGGTGGGCGAATTGACTTCATTAGAAAAATTATGGAGCTTTATCAAAGGGTTCATCTTGTTAAATATTATTTGGATCATAGGATCGTTCTTGATGGATACTCGAAGCTTACCGATGCCAGGTAAAGTTTATTTGAATTTACCAACCCTTTTTGAAAATGGATTTTATGTTCATATCCTTGCGAGTCTGTATCGCATTTTTGTCGGACTCTTAATCTCTTTTACTATTGGCTCACTTGTTGGACTTTTGATGGGATATTCTAAGCGATGTAATAAATTATTAAACCCACTCGTCTATTTTGTTTATCCTGTCCCCAAAACGGCTTTATTGCCTGTGGTAATGACATTATATGGACTTGGGGATAACTCTAAAATCGTGATTATCGTGTTAATTACCGTATTTCAGGTCATCGTATCGGTACGCGACGCTGTTTTAAATGTAGAGGGTGAACTTTATAATCCACTCATCAGTCTTGGAGCGAATCGTTGGCAACTATTTTTACATGTTACATTCCCGGCTATTTTATCAGAGGTGTTAACGAATATTCGTCTATCAATTGGGACGGCTTTTTCTGTATTATTTTTTGCAGAAGCCTACGGAACAAAGCAAGGATTAGGTTACTTTATTCAAGATTCATGGTCGCGTATCAACTATATAGACATGTATTCAGGAATTGTTGTGTTAAGTTTAGTTGGTCTAATATTGTTCATCTTAATTGATTATTTAGAAAGTATTTGCTGTCGCTATAAACGAAATTAATTTGAGGTGAGTTAAGATGTTAGTTATTAGTGAAAAATTTAAAGAACACAACATTAAATGCCGAATCATTAAAATGGGGAACGATTTAAATATCACAATCGAAGGTGGAGATATTCCTCATATTGGAGCTGTAGCGTTAGGAATTCCTGTTGATATGCCACATGATATTTCTAAAAAGACAACCTCGGTTTCTTTACTAACAGTTCCGGGACACAAAGAAGATGATGTGGTATTAAAATGTGCGAAACGATTAGTAAAAGAGCTAGGTGTAACTGTTGTTGTAACTTGTGGAATTCATATTAAGGATATTACTTTTAATGAGATTAACGATTTACTGACACTTATTAATCAAATGATGACTCAAATCATTGAACAATTAAAATAGAGATAGGCTATTATCTATAATGGATAATAGCTTTTTTTGTGGATAAAATTATCGAGTTTTTATATAAGTTACACCTCTTTTTGATTATAATAATATTAATTGACAAAATTCGTTTAAGATTTGAGGGAAATATCATGAAACAAAGAGACATCCAGGTATTAATTATTAGTGCTAATCATGACATTGAAAAAATGTTAAAAAAAGTTTCATACGAATTTCTTCAACAATATGCTTTAAAATTTGAAACACATCGTGAGATTATAATAAAAGAATTTGATTTCATCATTATTGAGGATGATAAACATGGCCTATCACACTTAAAAGAGTTAAAGAATTGTTCATTATATGATAACAAACCTGTTTTAATTGTTGTTGAGAAAAAGAAAAATTTAGCATCATTTATTGAGATGGGAGTTCATGATTATCTTGTGAAACCTCTTCATATAGAAGAACTTAAGTTGAAAGTTAAAAGTTATTTGAGATATATATCTGTGCTTAGAGAATCTAAAAATAGTCAATTACAATTTGATGCTTTATTAAATAATACTCCTTATATGGCATGGTTCAAAAATACAGATAGTCAATATATTAAAGTGAATCGTGAGTTTAGAGAACATTCAGGTAAAGACGATGATGTTATTTTTGGGCGGGATGATTCCTTTGTATGGGATGGAAAAATTGGAGAGACATGTCGAGAATATGATTTGATTGTCATGAATGAAAGACGACAAATTGTTTTTGAGGAAGTGATTCCCGGGAAAAAAGGATATCGTGAATTTAATATTTACAAAGCCCCGGTCGTTGATGAATTGGATGAAGTCATTGGAACAATAGGGATTGCACGAGATGTCACAGAACTTAGAAACAAAGATGCCAAACTTCAAATGATTTTAGAAAATATTCCATTTGCCATATGTTTAAAAGAATTAGATGGAACAATCATTGATGTAAATTCTAAGTTTATGGAATATTACAACAAATCACGAGAATCAATCGTGGGATATAAAATTTCAGAATTAGATAAGTCATTTAATGCGGTCATTGCTTATGAAGATCAGACTGTCATCAAAGAAGGATGTAGTCAAAAATTTATCCGTCAGTTTGAGTTACGGGGTGAGGAACGAATTGCTGAAATTTATAAGGCACCTGTTTTTGATATTGCAAATAAAATGATTGGGATTGTCGCACTGATGCGTGAGGTGACGGAAGATATTAAAACACAAGAGCATATTAAACGATTAGCTTATACTGATTTTTTAACTGGGCTGCATAATAGACGTAGTTTATACAAATATATTGAATCAGAAAAAGCTCAATTAAATTTAACAGTTATGTTTATGGATTTAGACAACTTTAAAAAATTAAATGATAGTTTTGGACATCATTATGGAGATGAGGCCTTGTTGCTGATTTCTAAAAAACTAATTTCACTTTGTGAAGATGCTTTTGTTGCTCGTATTGGAGGCGATGAGTTTGTCGTTGTGTGGAAAAATCTAAATTCTGAAACTGATTTAATGAATAAGATTAATGAAATCTTATTAGAAATGAAAACAGAGTTTAGCAAAGGAGATAAGACAAATATCATCTCAGTTAGTATGGGGATTGTAAATAGCAAAGGGCGTGATATTGATGTGGATCACTTATTACTTCAAGGTGATTTAGCACTCTACCGAGCAAAAGAAAAAGGTAAAAATCAATTCGTCATTTACACTGATGATTTAGAGAAGGAGCGGTTATTTGCACTCGAACTCGAGATGGATTTACGAGATGCTATTAAAAATAATGAAATTACGTTATTTTATCAACCTCAATATACTTGTGATAAACAACTACAAGGATTTGAGGCGTTGTTTAGATGGGATAATCCAAAATATCAGCACGTATCCATTATTGATATTATTAAAATGATTGAAGAGTGTCGTATGATTGATGAAATTGGCGATTATATCATTGAACACTCATGTCGCTTTGCAAAAAAGGTAAATGAATATTCAACTAAACTATTGGTTGTTTCGATGAATATTTCTGCTTTGCAAATTATGAATCATAATTTTGTGGATAAGTTTAAATCATTGATTGAAAAAGTTGGTGTTTCACCAAGTCTCATTGGAATTGAGATTACTGAGACAGTTTTAATGGAAAATATGAAGGAAAATACGAAGAAACTTAAAGCGTTAAAAGCGTTAGGCGTAAAGATTTCACTCGATGATTTTGGGACAGGATATTCTTCATTAAATTATTTAGTTCATTTGCCATTATCTCAGGTTAAAATTGATCAAAGCTTTGTTAGAGGAATGAGTCAAGGTGAGGAATTTATTAGATTAGTCAAATTGATCGTTAATATAGCACATACTTTATCTTTACCAGTTGTAGCAGAGGGAGTAGAGTATGAAGAAGATTTAAAATTGTTACAGTCTTTGAAGATAGATTATATTCAAGGTTATTATTTTTCAAAACCAGTCTGTGAAGAAGAAGCATTAAAATTAATTTAAACTAAAGCTCATCCTATAGGATGGGCTTTTTTTATATTCATAAGATAAGCCCCTACTTACATATAATGAGATGTACTGTATTCAAACTAGGGGAGGCGCTTAAATGTGAAGCAAAAGGTGAAAGAAATGGTGGACGCCATTTATCCGACGTTAGTTGAAATTCGACGAGATTTTCATCGTCATCCTGAGTTAGGATTAGAGGAATATCGAACATCATCGAAAATTAAAAGTTATTTGAAAGAAACAGGAATTAAAATAGATCAGTTAATTGGAGAAACAGGAATTGTAGGATTGATTGAAGGTGCATCGGACGGGAAAACAATTGGGTTAAGAGCGGATATTGATGCACTTCCGATTCAAGAGGTCAATAAAACGGATTACATATCGTTAAATCCGGGGAAGATGCATGCTTGTGGACATGATGTTCATACGACTATTTTACTTGGAACAGCATTTGTTTTACAAAGTTTGAAAGATGAGTTTAAGGGAAATGTAAAACTCTTTTTCCAACCTGCTGAGGAAACAGTAGGTGGGGCTAAGACGATGATTGAAGCGGGATGTTTAGAAAATCCACATGTTGAACATTGTCTTGGATTACATGTACGCCCGACACTACAAGTTGGTGAAATTGGATTCCATTATGGAAAATGTCATGCGGCAAGTGATACGCTAACGATTAAGGTGCAAGGAAAACAAGCTCATGGGGCTTATCCACAAGATGGAATTGACGCCATTGTAATAGCTTCTAATATTATTTTAGCACTACAGACAATTGTAAGTCGTAACTTATCCCCATTTAATTCTGCGGTCATTAGCCTTGGAATGATTGAAGGTGGTAGTGCAGGAAATATTGTGTGTAATGACGTAACCATTAGAGGGACGCTAAGAACACTCGATCTTGAAACAAGAACTTTTATGAAAAAACGAATTGTGGAAGTCGTTGAAAGTACAGGTAAAGCTTATGGGGGGAATGCCTTCGTTGAAATTGAAGAAGGGTATGCGCCATTAATTAATGATAATTACATAGTTGATGAAGTAAAAGAAGTCGCCACTGATTTATTAGGTGAGACAAATATTGTTATCTTTGACCATCCAAGTCTTGGAGTGGAAGATTTCGCATATTTTTCACAGGCTGTTCCATCTTGTTTTTACAGTTTAGGAACTTCAAATAAGAAAAAAGGAATTGAGGCAACATTACACGAAAATACGTTTGATATTGATGAGGAAGCAATTAAAGTAGGGGTTTGCTTACAAGTTTTATCAACTCTTAAACTATTACAAAACTAAGAAAGAGAGATGGATGGGGATGATTCAACCAAAAGCCTTGTTACCAGGAGGAAAAATAGGAATTGTAGCATTAGCGGGGCCCCTAGAAGTAGAAACAGTTTTTAAGGGGGAAGCGACGTTAAAAGAATTGGGATTTGATGTAGTGGTTGCACCGAGTTGTTATGAAAGAAAAGGATACCTAGCTGGCATGTCAGATCGTCGACGAGCAGAGGATTTGATTATGATGTTTGCTGATGATGAGGTTGATGCGATTTTGTGCATGCGAGGTGGTTATGGCTGTAATCGAATCATCCCATATTTGAAGAATTTTAAATTTTCAAAATATCCAAAACCATTTGTAGGATATAGCGATATTACCTATCTACATATTTACTTAAATCAATGTCATAATCTAATTACTTATCATGGTCCGATGTTGAAAGACTTGATGTTAAAGGATGAGGTGACTCTACAAAGTGCTAAGCATGTGATAATAGAAGCTAAACCTGTAGAATTAACGGATATTTCTTACTATGATGATACCAAAGATTCAGTGGAGGGAATATTAGTTGGTGGAAATCTTACAATCATTTGCTCGACGCTTGGAACACCTTATGAGATTGATACGAAGGATAAGATTTTATTTATTGAGGAAGTGAATGAGCCGGTTTATGCAATTGATCGACTGTTAACTCAACTCAAATACAGTGGCAAACTTGAAGATGCAGCGGGAATCATGATTGGTGATTTTAATGTTTTTGATAAGAAGGCTTCAGCTAAATTATTAAAAAAAATGTTAAAAGGGCTTGGGAAGCCAGTTGCTTATGGGATTGAAAGCGGGCATTGTAGTCCCCTTTTAACACTTCCTATGGGAGCAAAAGTTTGTTTAAATCCGAATGAACATCGGGTAAAAATTGGATAAAATTAAAAAGAGGAAATTCCTCTTTTTTTGTTTTTACTGAAAAAAATTTCATTTTTGCATCTATCTTGAATCCTAAAATATATATCTGTTATAATTATCAGGTTGCTTTAGTTGGGTGTCAAAATTCAACTAAATTTGTTTGATTATGCAGAAGGATGAAAGGTGGTTTTTAGAATGTATGATTTCCGTCAAGAGGGTTGGGTTGAAGCTATTTGTGGGAGTATGTATGCAGGTAAAACAGAGGAATTAATTCGTCGTTTAAAACGATTAGATTTTGCTCGTCGTCCATATTGTTTATTTAAACCGGTTATTGATAATCGTTATAGTGAAGATGAAGTGGTATCACATAGTGGATTAAAAATGCCGTCTATTCCAATTGAACATCCGATTCAAATTTTAGACCACATCACAGATGAAACATATGCTGTGGCAATCGATGAAGTGCAATTTTTTGAAGAAAATGTAGTAGACGTAGTAGAATACCTAGCGGATCGTGGAATTCGAGTTATTGTAGCAGGATTAGATAAAGACTTCCGCGGGGAACCATTCGGAACAATGCCAATTCTACTAACAAAATCAGAATTCGTAACAAAACTAACATCAATTTGTAGCGTTTGTGGTGCACCAGCTACGCGTTCACAACGTCTAATTAATGGACAACCAGCTTCATACCATGATCCAATCATCCAAGTTGGGGCAAAAGAAGCATACGAACCACGTTGTCGTCACTGCCATGAAGTAAGAGATTTACCAGATCCACTAAATTTAAGAAATAAATAAAAAGGCTGAGACAAGCGCTTAGCTCATCGTAGAAATGAAGAGAAAGTGACAGGAGCGTTTTTTGCTCCAATCAAGTTTATCAAATTTCATAGAGGAGCTGCTCGATGAAGCTAGATTACACAAACCCTGTGACAAATGATTCTAATCCTCCTATTCTCGGATAGCATCATTAGTGACACAGGATAAGATACTCTAAAACTTCGCAAGCTCAGTTAGAGATATCTAAAAGGCTGAATCGAGTGGTTAAGCTCAGCGAAACTGAGTGAAACAAATCTTACGTCAAATGGTTCTATGCAAATAGAACCATTAAAGACGAAGGAAATTTTTATATGTATAATCTATGTGTTGTTTATAGATGAGGAATTAGATCATTTAGAAGTAAAAAAATAAAAAAATTATTAACTTTTGTTGACAATAGGTTTTGAGTCATGTATAATTAATTTTGTTGATACGGAGGAATACCCAAGTCCGGCTGAAGGGATCGGTCTTGAAAACCGACAGTACGTGAGAGCGTAGCGGGGGTTCGAATCCCTCTTCCTCCGCCATAAATTGACATAACGTCGCACAGGAATGTGCGGCTTTTTTTTATTTTTAAAACTCACAGTTATATAAAGTAAAAAGAAAAGAGAACTCAGGCTTCGTTTCGAGTTCTCTTTTTATATATTGTTAAAGCTATCAGATAGAATATACAGATAAAAGTTTGGGAGGTTATCGTGTTTTTATCTTTAGCTATTAACCAAATTTAGATTATTTAGAACATTTATTAATGGATTTACATCCTGAGCATCCACATCCACAACTACTTTCTTTATGATCACGGCGAATCTTACTGATAGCAAATCCCAGTGCTAGTAAAACGATTAGTGAAATGATAATAGTTGAAGGTGAGATGTTATGATTGATAATGATTGTTCCGACTTGATAGATTAGGAAGGCAACTACGTAAGCTAAACCAGTTTGGTAGCCAATCGCGATTAATGTCCACTTCCAAGATGCCATTTCACGTTTAATAGCTCCAATTGCTGCAAAACATGGCGCAGCAAGTAAAGTAAATGCCATAAATGCATAAGCACTTAATGGAGTGAATAATGAGTGGATTGTGCCAAGTAATTCAACTGACTCCTCATTCATCTCTTCACCTAATCCGAATAAGACACCGAATGTTGCAACCACATTTTCTTTTGCTAAGAATCCAGTCAATGTTGCAACAGCAGCTTGCCAATTTCCAAACCCTAATGGAGTGAAGATAGGAGCAATAATACGTCCGATTGAAGCTAAAATACTTTCACTGGCATCAACCATTTCAAGCGACCAGTTAAATGATTGTAAGAACCAAACTAAACCAGAGGCTACAAAGATAATAGTTCCGGCTTTATAGATAAATGCCTTAGCACGATCCCACATGTGGATAAATAAGCCTTTAATACTAGGGAAGTGATAAGCGGGTAACTCCATAATAAATGGAGCTGCATCTCCTGCAAATAAACGAGTACGTTTTAATAAGATACCTGAAATAATAACCATTGTAATTCCTAAGAAATACATTGAAGGTGCAACCCAAGACATGGTAGGGAAGAAAGCACCTGCCATTAGGGCGAACACGGGTAACTTAGCACCACAAGGAATAAATGGTGTTAACATAATCGTCATCTTACGATCTTTTTCATTTTCAATTGTACGACTCGCCATAACAGCAGGTACACTACAACCAGAACCAATTAACATTGGAATAAATGATTTTCCAGATAGACCAAATTTTCTAAAGACACGATCCATAATGAAGGCAACACGCGCCATATATCCACAATCTTCTAAAATCGCGATTAAGAAGAATAAAATCATGATTTGAGGAACAAATCCTAACACGGCCCCGACCCCACCAATAATTCCATCTACAATTAGGCCTGTTAACCAATCAGCCGTATTAATACTTTCTAGGAAAGTTGCTACATTTCCCTGAACAATCTCTCCAAAGAACGTGTCATTAATCCAATCCGTTGCAATCGAACCGACAGAGGTAATCGCAATATAGTAAATTCCCCACATAATCAATGCGAATATGGGAAGTGCCAGCCAACGATTTGTCAAAATTTGATCAATCTTATCTGATGGTGTTAAAGTAGAATGATTATTTTTTTTCACGCATTTACTCACAATATTCCCGATAAAATCATAACGCCCATTCGTAATAATACTTTCGCTATCATCATCAAGCAAATCTTCGCATGATACAAGCATTGATTCGATTTCCATTGTAATTGACTGAGTTAAATTTAAGGAATTCAAAACTTTTTGATCACGCTCAAATAACTTAATTGCATACCAACGTGATTGAAATGGTTTAACCTGAGCTTTAATTAAATTCGTAATATTATCGATAATTGCTTCAACATTATGGTTGAAAATCGGCTTTAAAGTAACCGTAGAATATTTTGATTCAATGACTGCCTTGACTAATTCTTTTAATCCTTTGTTTTTTAAAGCTGACATTTGTATAATAGGACAGTTTAGATGATTAGAAAGAGCTTTGATATTAATTTTTGTCCCATTTTTTTCAACAATGTCCATCATATTTAATGCAATAACTACTGGTATTCCACATTCGATTAATTGTGTGGTTAAGTAAAGATTACGTTCAATATTAGAAGCATCCACAATATTTAAAACAACATCTGGTTTTTCATGAATTAAAAATTCTCGTGTAATAATTTCTTCAGGAGAATAAGGTGATAAAGAATAGATTCCCGGTAAATCAACAATAGTAACATCTTTATGACCTTTTAAACGACCTTCTTTTTTCTCAACCGTAACTCCAGGCCAATTTCCAACATATTGATTACTTCCTGTTAAAGCATTAAATGTAGTTGTTTTCCCACAGTTTGGATTTCCTATAAGTGCAACAGTTAAACTCATCATTAGTCCTCCTATATTAGTTAGCCTAAGCTAACTGCGTTATAAAAAAATTAATCAATTAAAATATTTTCAGCATCAGATTTTCTAAGGGATAGCTCATACCCACGAACCGTTACCTCGATTGGATCACCAAGTGGGGCAACTTTACGAACATAAATAGACGTTCCTTTTGTAATTCCCATATCCATAAGACGACGCTTCGTTGCACCTTCACCATTAAACTTTAAAACTTTGACGGTTTCACCAATTGTAGCTGATTTTAATGTTCTCATTATTTCATCCCCCTTAAACAAAAATACGTTTAGCCATCGATTCATCGATTGCAACGCGTGTATCTTTTACATTAACAATGAAATTCCCACCAAACTTAGAGATAACCATAACCTGACTTCCTGTTACAAAACCTAAACTTTCTAAAAATCGCTTCGTATCATCACGACCATTAATCTTTTTAATCAATAATTGTGTTCCAATATCTGCCATCGTAAGTGGCATCATAAGTCCTCCTCTTTAAGTAAGTCTATGCTAACTCGCGTGAAAAAAACAAGTTAGCTTTTGATAACTGATAATAGTAATATGCCATGTTTTGATAATGATGTCAATTCAATTTTGAGAAAAAAGTATCAAAGTTGAATTAAATGACCTCAATATGTTAAGATTAACTATATTTATATCATGATTATAAAATGAAAAAGGGGATACCTATGAAGCTACAAGAGTCAGGAGAAAACTACTTAGAAACCATTTTAATTCTCGAACAAAGAAATGGGGTTGTACGCTCTATAGATATTGCGAATGAACTCAACTTTTCAAAAGCGAGTATTAGCCGTGCAATGGGAATTTTAAAAAATGCAGAGCTTATTACAATAGAGAAGAGTGGACAAATTAAACTCACACAATCTGGACATCAAAAAGCAACAGAAATTTTTGAACGCCATTGCTTAATAAAAGAATTTTTAATGATGACCTTAAATATCGATGAAGATCTGGCTGATAAAGATGCTTGTCGTATTGAACATGTTATCAGTCCTGAAACATTTGAACGCATTAAACAAATCACAAAAAAAGGAGTCGATTCAAAGTAGAATCAACTCCTTTTTTTATTTATTTAGGTAACTCTTAGCCTTTTAAATCTCTCTAACTGAGCTTGCGAATTTTTAGAGCATTTTATTCTAAATTATTAATATTTCTATTTGAATGAATGTGAGAATTAGAAATAATCAATGTAGGTTTGTGTAATCTAGCTTCAAGGGGCAACATCCTGGTAAATTTTCGATAGTCACTTGTGGCTACACCACAACGAACTCTCATCAAATTTCAGCGGATGTTAATCGCCTCTTTCAGCTTTTTGTGTAATCTAGCTTCAAGGGGCAACATCCTGGTAATTTT